>NZ_JBBKBG010000087.1:0-474 GCF_037892545.1 Pseudogracilibacillus sp. ICA-222130 | reverse complement strand
TACCTCACAAAGTAAGGTTATTTTGAACCCTTGTTTTTGAAGTTTTTTAACGGTTTGGTATTCTGCTTCATACCGCGTTTGCGTGACATCAACTCTCTTTCCACTTCGTCTAACTTTTTTAGCGCAGCGTTCTCCGTTTCAAGATATTCATTTCGTGCTTTCAATGCTTCAATCTCTGTGCGTAATTTTTCTTCATCCGTTTGAATCTTGTCTGGTTTCCCGCGCCCACGTCCATCAATCAATCCAGCCGGACCATGTTCTTTGTATTTTCGTACCCACGAATAGACATTATTATAGGGAACGCGATACTTTTCAGCGGTTTCTTTATACGACAATCCATTAACTAAACAATCTTTGACAATCTTTACTTTTTCATCATACGTTATGTTTTTGCTTTTCATTATATACACCTCGGGTTTTGGAGAATATGTTTTTATTCCTTCCCCCTTAGTATACTTGATAATCCATGTTCGA
>NZ_JBBKBG010000086.1:0-474 GCF_037892545.1 Pseudogracilibacillus sp. ICA-222130 | reverse complement strand
CCGAACATGGATTATCAAGTATACTAAGGGGGAAGGAATAAAAACATATTCTCCAAAACCCGAGGTGTATATAATGAAAAGTAGAAACGTAACACATGATGAAAAAGTAAAGATTGTCAAAGATTGCTTAGCTAATGGATTGTCGTATAAAGAAACCGCTGAAAAGTATCGTGTTCCCTATAATAATGTCTATTCGTGGGTACAGAAATACAAAGAACATGGTCCTACTGGACTGATTGATGGACGTGGGCGCGGGAAACCAGACAGCATTCAAACAGATGAAGAAAGGTTACGCACAGAGATTGAAGCATTGAAAGCGCGAAATGAGTATCTTGAAACGGAGAACGCTGCGCTAAAAAAGTTAGACGAAGTGGAAAGAGAGTTGATGTCACGCAAATGCGGTATGAAGCAGAATACCAAACCGTTAAAAAGCTTCAAAAACAAGGATTCAAAATAACCTTACTTTGTGAGGTA
>NZ_JBBKBG010000085.1:0-631 GCF_037892545.1 Pseudogracilibacillus sp. ICA-222130 | reverse complement strand
ATGTTATTTTCGTTTTTTATAAGTTTATAAGTTGAAATAAATGAAAAAATCATATATTTTTGTTATCCTTTACAAAGGTATTTAAATTAAATGAGGTGTAATGATGATTATTCAAATGAAAGGAAAAATTAAATTCCCAATTACTTTAGATGCATCTGTATGGATTTTTGATGACCGTAAAGTTATTTTAGAAGATGCTTTTACAGGTCAAAAAGAAGAAGTTGAAGATGAATCATACAAAAAAACTGCCCAAATGTTTGATCAGGAAGTTTATTTTCAATCGAAAATAAAACCTCCAGTAAATAAAAGCATTAACCGTTTTGAAAGAGAAAAAATCTTAAAACATTCTTTTGTCATGCCAATCGAGTCGTTCATCCGTGCAGCTGAACCTGAAGCAGATGTTGAACATGTTCGCCTAAAAACGAATGAAGATGATGTTATTATTACATTAGAGCAATTATTAAATACATACTTCCTATTCTCTTTAAACGGAAAACCATTAAAAGAGGATGGACCAGTTCACTTATATTTCAAAGATGGATCGAACAAAGATACACCGATTAAAGGAATTAAAGAGATCATTTTTGAATAGCAATATATGTATGGAATATAAATAGCCTCCCAGTACCTA
>NZ_JBBKBG010000084.1:0-671 GCF_037892545.1 Pseudogracilibacillus sp. ICA-222130 | reverse complement strand
TCCAATCGTTTTTGTACATTCTTAGAGTATCATTTATAGTAAGCCATGGGAAGGATGATATTTAAATGAGTTTTCCAAAATTAAAAGAACATATACAACACATTGTCGAAATAGTAGACTTTTTCCAAAACGGTAAAGGAACGATTAATAAAACGGATAATCATTCAGATTACCAAAATAGCTACTATACACCAGAAGATATTTTAGGACAAATCAAATATGATGCTGAACAAGCACTAAAAGAACTAAATAAATTTTAAAATTAAATCTCGGCATAAAGGAGATGACGCCACATGAGCATAAACATGGCTACAAAGGATTACCCGTATCTTTTAACAAGGGAACAAGCATCTGAGTTTTTAGGGATAGACCCAAAGTCTTTTGATAAGTATATCCGACAACATGAAGGGCTAGATCGCTTCATGATTGGCAAACACGAACGATACACAATGAAATCCTTAGTACAGTTTATCGAAAGACACTCTGTTTAAAATGTCGGTAGTTGATAAGATGCTAGATTCAGAATACAATACAGATGTATTCAACTAGCATCTATCAACTTTATTTTTGAAAGGGATTGATAGCATGGCTAGTATTGTAAAAAGAGGGAAGTCATACCGAGCACAAGTTTCTTTATACAAATATGGAGAACATAAAAAACTAACTAAAAC
>NZ_JBBKBG010000083.1:0-746 GCF_037892545.1 Pseudogracilibacillus sp. ICA-222130 | reverse complement strand
AATCAAAACCACCAGTGTGAACTGGTGGTTTGCTCTGCGGCTGAAAGCCTTTATTACCGGCCTCAGCCTAAAAGGCTCACTGAACGGTCTCCCTTATGCACCACATCCACGCACGGATTCTTTAAGAATCTCTTATTCCTATCTTTTCTTATTTCGCTGTCCCGTAAATGGGTCGTACTCTTCGAATAATGTCAGTTGATCGCTTATATAATCATCTTTTAGCTGATTTCTTATATATTCCTGGATTTGATTTTTGTTTCTTCCTACTGTATCCACAAAGTATCCTCTACACCAAAATTTTCTGTTTCCATACTTATACTTTAAATTTGCATGACGATCAAAAATCATTAAGCTGCTTTTACCTTTCAAATAACCCATAAATTGAGATACACTTAATTTGGGTGGAATACTTACAAGCATATGAATATGATCTCTACATGCATTTGCTTCATGAATCTCTACATTTTTTCTTTCGCAAAGACTTCTAATAATCTCTCCTATACTTTTCTTATATTTACCGTAAATAATTTGTCGTCTATATTTTGGCGCAAATACGATATGATACTTACATCTCCACTGTGTATGTGCTAAACTATTCTTATCCTGCATTAGGATTGCCTCCTTCTCTTGTAAGATATGGTGGTCGGGAAACCAACTTTATCTTATCACGATAGGAGGCATTTTTTAATACCACGCTAAAAGCTACTTAGAACCCCCGGCAGAGCCAGGGGTTTTCAAATGCATAA
>NZ_JBBKBG010000082.1:0-780 GCF_037892545.1 Pseudogracilibacillus sp. ICA-222130 | reverse complement strand
TTAGGGATTAGTCGATCAGCCTACTACAAGTGGCTCCAACGAGAGCCAACCAAAACAGAGCAACGTTTAAGACACCTGATGGACTGCATTCAAAAGGTATATAACGATCATAAAGGGATTTATGGATATCGTCGCATAACCATCTTTCTGAATCACTACTTGAACGCTCATGTGAACCACAAATGTGTGTATCGTTTAATGCGTTTATTAGGGTTAAAAGCTGTGATCCGTAGAAAGCGCTATACCTATAAACCTCACAAGCCGCAACACGTAGCCGAAAACATATTAAATCGAGAGTTTCAAAAAGAGTATAAGAAAATGGAAGTCTTATTAACAGATATTACAGAATTCAAATATGGGACAAATTCGAAAGCTTACTTTAGTGCCATCTTGGATTATGGTGAAAACAAGATTATCGCATATAAATTATCGAAGCATAATAACAATGCCTTAGTGCGCAATACCATTACTCAGATTGAGGATAACATTATTCCAACCAAGACACTATTTCATAGTGATCGTGGTTTTCAATATACATCCCATAGCTTTAAACAGTTCATAGAAAAACATCAAATTATTCAAAGCATGTCCCGCGTTGGTAGATGCATTGACAACGGGCCGATGGAAAATTTTTGGGGTATCATCAAAGAAGAAATGTATCGACTGACCACTTATAATACATTCCAAGAATTAGAAAAAGATATTAAGGCGTATATTAAATTTTATAATACAAAACGTGTGACATTAAAGATGGGCTTGAAGATTCCAGCATGAAAAAAA
>NZ_JBBKBG010000081.1:0-930 GCF_037892545.1 Pseudogracilibacillus sp. ICA-222130 | reverse complement strand
TTTAAAGTATCACTTGTAAGTGACTGAAGTGCAAGGATCCACCAAACACTCGTTTCGATTTTCTTTTCTTCATCAATTGGTATAAGCTCTAATAAAACTTCCGCAACCGCCTGCAATGGATTGTCTGACCAACTTTTACTTTGAGAACGTTTTTTCCCTTCTTCCAGATAATAATCCATGATAAATAATAACATTTCATCCTTAGTTGAAAAATAATGTCTTAACGCTCCAGCAGACATGCCTGCTTCAATAGCAACGCTTCTTATAGATGCTTTTTCGATTCCCTCTTTCTTAATAATATTCCAAGCGGCCTCAGCAATTGACTTCCTCTTTTTTTCATGATTAACAATCCTTGGCATAAAAAATCACTTCCTTTTATTAACACAGTGCGTTATTATAATTTTAACACACTGTGTTATTTAAATTATAACATATAAAAAGGAGAGACTCTATATTTGATCGAAAGTATTGAAGCATTAATGCCTTCTTCATCAATAGACACATCGATAGCTTTGCTAATTATTTCTATTTGCGCATTAATTGATATATTAAGTCCTGTTGAATACCTTGTGGACAAGTTTGAAGATGAGTTGGATAGAATCGAAAAACCTTTCCATTCATTCAGAAGATGGGAAATATACGAAGGTCATCATCCACTTTCCAAAAATCAGAAATTATTATCATCTATAAGTATAATGGTGGGGTTAAAGAAATTGGTTAATCGGAAAATAGTATCAAATTAAAGGTGTTCAAGTAGAATAATGTTTATCGTAAGGCTTAAGAAATATTAAATAATATAGCCAATAGTAAGTGAATTAATTGATAAAAAAATAAGTACTTGAAAATAGCTATAACCAGGTTTTTATTATATTTTAATCGAACTTTTCAAATATGGTTTTATTAATACCACGATAAATCAACGTTATATGT
>NZ_JBBKBG010000080.1:0-1221 GCF_037892545.1 Pseudogracilibacillus sp. ICA-222130 | reverse complement strand
AATCATCAAAATACTTGCTTTTGATTTCAAAGGCATGTATAATAAATTTTGTCTTTCGAATTTAATGTCGAAAAAGCAAACAAAATATAGTCTGGTAGCTATGGCAGAGAGGCCACACCTGTTCCCATCTCGAACACAGTAGTTAAGCTCTCTAGCGCCGATGGTAGTCGAGGTTTAACCTCCGCAAGAGTAGGACGCCGCCAGGCTGTACAATGGAGGATTAGCTCAGCTGGGAGAGCACTTGCCTTACAAGCAAGGGGTCGCAGGTTCGAGCCCTGCATCCTCCACCATTATGCCGGCCTAGCTCAATTGGTAGAGCAACTGACTTGTAATCAGTAGGTTGGGGGTTCAAGTCCTCTGGCCGGCACCATACAAACCATATCGCTTTACTTTTACAATGAAATAGCGTATACTATTCAACGGGAGCCATTAGCTCAGGTGGTAGAGCATCTGACTTTTAATCAGAGGGTCACAGGTTCGAGTCCTGTATGGCTCACTATGATGACGCGGGTGTGGCGGAATCGGCAGACGCGCTAGACTTAGGATCTAGTGTCTTCAGACGTGGGGGTTCAACTCCCTTCACCCGCACCATCCAGCTCAATAATTTAATACTTTGCGGAAGTAGTTCAGTGGTAGAATATCTCCTTGCCAAGGAGGGGGTCGCGGGTTCGAATCCCGTCTTCCGCTCCAACGAAAAGTTTGGAATTTGGTGCTGCCGGGGTGGCGGAACAGGCAGACGCACAGGACTTAAAATCCTGCGGTGTGTGAACACCGTACCGGTTCGATTCCGGTCCTCGGCACCATTTTTGCGCCTGTAGCTCAATTGGATAGAGTGCTTGACTACGGATCAAGAGGTTAGGGGTTCGACTCCTCTCAGGCGCGCCATATAAATTGCAGACGGGAAGTAGCTTAGCTTGGTAGAGCGCTTGGTTTGGGACCAAGAGGTCGCAGGTTCAAATCCTGTCTTCCCGACCATTTCCTATAAATGAATAGGCAATACTTTTATGTAATGGGGCCTTAGCTCAGCTGGGAGAGCGCCTGCCTTGCACGCAGGAGGTCAGCGGTTCGATCCCGCTAGGCTCCACTTTATTATGCAATTTGTTCCTTGAAAACTGAACAAAGACAATAAATGTCAAAGAAATAAGATGTTAAGAAAGCAATGCTTTTTTAACCTCGTCAAGCGAAACTTTAAGCTAAGATGTTTCTGCGGTGTCAGAAACT
>NZ_JBBKBG010000079.1:0-1272 GCF_037892545.1 Pseudogracilibacillus sp. ICA-222130 | reverse complement strand
TACAATATAAAACACCTTCGAAATGATACAATAGATTTAAGTACTTTTAACGGAGGTGTTTTTGCATGGGCAAAAACGTATATTCAAGTGAGATAAAATGGGCAGTTGTGAAAGCGAAATTAAGTGGAGAATTAACGAATCAAGAAATTATGGAGAAGTATGGAATTAAAAATGTATCGCAAATTAAAACATGGGTTAAGTGGTATCGTGATGGTGAAATATATCGTTTTGATCAGCCAATAGGCAAGCAGTACTCGTATGGACATGGTCCAGAATTCAGTACAGAGGATGAGCGTAAAACGCGGCAGATAGATCATTTGAAAATGGAGAATGAAATTTTAAAAAAGTATATGGAGATGGAAAGAGAGTTGAAAAAGAAATAGTTCTAAATCTCGTTGATAAATTAAAAGGAAAATACACAGTGACATCGATTTTAAATGCCTTGGAAGTGCCTCGTGCAACTTATTATCGTTGGCGATCTGAAGGAATAAGGTCTTCTTTAACAGAAGTTGAAAAAGCAATCATGGAGATATGTAAGAACACGAAATATCGATATGGGCATCGTAAAGTTAAAGCAATTCTTAAAAAAGAGTATAAAATTAAACGGAACCGTAATACTGTCCAAGCCATTATGCAAAAACATCATCTTCAGTGTCGTGTTAAACCTAAAAGAAAGTGGAAGTCCGAAGGTGAGACAATTATCGTTGCGCCTGATCTTATAAAACGTGATTTTCAAGCTTCGAAACCAAATCAAAAATGGGTGACAGATATAACATATATTCAATACGGGAGTACAATAATGTATCTATCAACCATTATGGATTTATATAATAACGAAATTGTCGCTTACAAAATGTACGATCATCAACAGACACCACTAGTGATAGATACACTAAAAGAAGCATTAGAAAAACGTTCTTATCCAGAAGATGTGATTATACACTCAGACCAAGGGAGTGTATACACTTCGTATGCCTTTCAGGCTTGTGTAACAAAGCATAACTTAGTGAATAGCATGTCAAGAAGAGGTAACTGTTGGGATAATGCAGTCATTGAATCATTCCATTCTAGTTTGAAATCGGAGGAATTTGCGTATACCAGATTTAATTCACTAAGTAATACAGAAGTTACAAGACGTGTAGAGAAGTATCTAAAAGAATATAATGAAGTAAGAATTCAAGAAAAATTAGGCTACCTCTCACCAATTGAATATGGTGAAAAGGCAGCCTAAAAGGGTGTTTTATTTCTGTCTCATTTCACTGGGTCAGTCTA
>NZ_JBBKBG010000078.1:0-1262 GCF_037892545.1 Pseudogracilibacillus sp. ICA-222130 | reverse complement strand
CCTAAATTTCAAGTTTAAGTTAGCCACCTAATTTATGTGAATTTACCATCAATTGGAAGCGCCGTGTAGTTATTAACTTGCTAACGACTGAAGTTCAGTTAAAAATGCTTCTTCAGCAGTACGATAATTCAATATTTTACGTGGTATGTTATTCATCCACTGTTGGATTTGGTTGATTGTTTTAGCTGATATATCAGCTAAGTATTCCCCTTTTGGGATGAATCTACGGATTAACTTATGTTGATTCTCTTTCGTCCCTCGTTCATAAGACGCATAAGGGCGAGCGAAATAAACATCTGTTATATCTGTAAGTAATTCATGAATGTCAGCAAACTCAGATCCGTTATCTGATGTGATTGTTTTGAATAGGGTGGCGGCTTGATTCCCTATTCTGTCATAAAGTTGTTTCATTGCTTGGTTGACAAAGTCTGTTGACTTTTGATTGATTTTAAATATGATTTCAAAGCGTGTTTTTCGCTCTACAAGTGTTAATAATACAGGGTCTTCTTTAGTTTTGGCTCCGATTAATGTATCAATTTCCCAATGTCCAAAGTGTTCTCTTGTATCTACTTTGTCTGGACGATCTTCAATCGATGGGCCAAGTACTCGGCGGTTTTCCCTATGTTTAGGAGAATCATTCCTTGGTGTACGAGCAACTTTTTCAAGTAAATCAATGTTTTTGGTTTTCATGATACCACGATCAATCCAATGATAGAGCGTCGATGTGGAGGGTATCAAATCGGGTGGAAAGAGTTTTTCTTTCGTTGCCCGTCCAACAACAATATCAGGTGACCAACCGTCATTTAACATTTTATCGTCGGCCCATTGAGTAAATGAATCACACCGTAACCATTTTGGACGACGTCCAGAATGCTGGCGATTACGAAGATATATTTGATAATCAGCATCAGCTGAATAGCTGTATTCGTCATATTCATACACTTTGTCATTATGAACTTGTCGTTGTTTAATTGTACGTACTGTACCCTGTTTAACAGCATTATTAATCGTTTGTGGTACACGATTTAAAATACGAGCAATCTTACGATTGGAGTATCCCAATTCTTTGTAAGCTTCAATTTTTATGCGTTCTTCATAGGTTAAGTGTTTTCCCTTATTCGGGTTTATGTTATCATTTACTTGAGTCATGTGAATTCACTCCTATATAGATTGGTGGTACTTTCAATATAGCAGAATTCACATGACTTTTTGTGTTTTATTAAAAAAATTACTTAGTGGCTAACTTGATTATACAATCCAGC
>NZ_JBBKBG010000077.1:0-1332 GCF_037892545.1 Pseudogracilibacillus sp. ICA-222130 | reverse complement strand
GACTTTGAGCCTCTACGGGCGTGATTTGATTGCCAGGACACCAGCTTATTAAAAACCGTGCTGGCTTGCCGAATAAGGCTATCACGCCCGCCACTCCAAGTAAAGTGGACGCATTGAAGTTAGATAGCGGTCTGTTCTAACTGATGCTGAAGCTTGTACTCCCTTGGTGTCAAATAGTCTAATGACTCATGAATACGAATGTTATTAAACCAATTGACGTAATCAAACAATTCGAGATCCAACTCTTCCTGACTAGAGAAAACTGTGCCGTTGACGAACTCTGTTTTAATTGTTTTAAAGGTTGCTTCAGCAACTGCATTGTCGTATGGCGTGCCTTTATGGCTTAATGATCTGTCGATGCCAAATGTAATTAGTGCTTCATCAATTAATTGATTTTTAAACTCACTTCCACGGTCTGTATGGAATAATTCAAGGTGATTTAAGTTGTATGGTACTGTCGCAAAGGCGCGTTGAACTAACTTTGCATCCTTGTGTCGACCAGCGCTGTGACCAATGATTTCACGGTTGTGTAGATCAACCAGCACACAAATATAATGCCATCTTTGTCGCACTCGAACGTAGGTCAAATCACTTACAACTACTTTCAATGGCTGGTCCTGGGTAAATGCACGGTTTAACACATTGCCAACGTCAGATTCATTTACAGTTGTCTTTTTAGGCTTAAACTGGGCAACTGTGTATTTAGAGACAAGTCCTTGGTCTTTCATAATTCTGCCAATGCGGCGGCGAGAGACCTGCCAGCCTTTCTTTTGAAGTTCTATTTTGATTTTCCGTTGTCCATAGACGCGTCTATTTTCCTTGAATATTTCCTTAATTAACTTGGTTAGTTCCTCTTCTTCTTTTGTATCACGTTCTTTCGCCTCATAATAGTAGGTGCTTCTAGGAATTTGCAGGACTTCGCACATTGCTGATACCGAGTATTTGTGTCGATTATTACGAATCACATCTACCTTCGTCCCATGATCAGCGCGGCTTGCTTTAAAATATCATTTTCCATGGAAAGTCTTTGGTTTTCTTTACGTAATTTGATTAGCTCTTCCTGTTCGGGGGTTCGATTATTTTTTTCTTCAAAAGAACCAGATGAGTTATACTGGCTAACCCACCTATCAAAAGAGGACGGTGTCAACTCGTATTCTTTGATAATCTCGGCTCTTGGTTTACCAGAAGCATGCAGCTGAACAATTTGTTCTTTGAATTCTTTTGAGAATGTTCTTCTTTTTCTTTTGGTCATGACTGACTCTCCTCCGACTTATTGTTGAGTTAAGTTTATATGACCTTAAAATATTTGTCTAACTAAGTGTAACCGATTCA
>NZ_JBBKBG010000076.1:0-1352 GCF_037892545.1 Pseudogracilibacillus sp. ICA-222130 | reverse complement strand
ATGACAAATCACAAAAATGGCAAACGATATAATGACGACTTTCGTAAAATGGTTGTTGATTTATATCATTCCGGTCAATCGGTTAGGGATTTAAGCAGCGAATATGGCGTTTCTGAAGTAACTATCTATGCATGGATTAAAAAATTAAGTCCTATGGAGTTGGAAGATGGAGCTTCCATAACTCCTGATGACTATGCAAAACTTCAAAAGCAGATGCTAAAGCTACAACAGGAAAATGAAATCTTAAAAAAGGCTATGGCCATATTTGCGAAAAAATAAATGATGCTGAAATAACTAACCTAATCGACCAACAGAAAGAGAATTATCCTGTTCACACGTTGTGTGAAGTGCTTGGTGTACCTAGGAGTACGTATTATAAATCATTAACCAAAACTATCTCTAATCGCGAGCAAGAGAATCGCCAATTAACTAAAAGAATTATAGAAATTTATCAAGAAAGCAAACAACGATACGGCGCTCCCAAAATCCATCACCTTTTGGTGATGGAAGGATATCAGGTTAGTCTTAAACGTGTACAACGGCTAATGAAAAAGGCCGATATCAAATCTATTACGGTGAAAAAGTTTCGTCCAACGCCAAGTAAGGAAAAGGTTGTCGAGCGTGAAAATATCTTACAAAGGGACTTCTCTACTCATACAATTAATGAGAAGTGGGTTGGCGATATTACGTATATTTACACGTTAAAACACGGCTGGTGCTATCTTGCATCCGTCATGGATTTACATACCAAAAAGATTGTTGGTTTTTCTTTTGGACGCACTATGACAACGGAGTTGATTATCACGGCATTGAAAAATGCCTATGAAACACAACAACCAGATGAAGTTCTCGTTTTCCATTCTGATCTTGGTAGCCAGTACACAAGTGATGAATTTGCCCAAGTAATTGAACAACTTAACATGACACACTCCTTTAGTCATAAAGGTAGTCCATATGACAATGCCTGCATAGAATCCTTTCACGCCATTTTAAAGAAAGAAGAAGTAAATCAGGTTCAATATATCGATGAAAAATCAGCCAGAATGGCTTTGTTTCAATACATTGAAGGTTGGTATAATCGTAAAAGAATTCATAGTAGTATAGATTACAAAACACCACAAGAGATGGAAGATAGCTGTGTGCGCATCAGTTGATTTTCCCTTAAATATATTCGTAGAACAATAAGATGAATAGCTTAATACCATCGTAAATGCTTTATACACCTGCATGTTTTGTGAGGTTCTTGGTTTTCAGAACTTCACAAAACATGCAGGCCAGCAAGCGAAGCGCGGTAGTAAGAATAAATCAATAAAACTTAACTTATTTGTGTCCAAAATATTGACATAGATCCA
>NZ_JBBKBG010000075.1:0-1378 GCF_037892545.1 Pseudogracilibacillus sp. ICA-222130 | reverse complement strand
GGCGAAGGTGGATACAGATTTATTTCTAAAAAATTTAATATATCATCGCACAATATGGTTAAAAAATGGGTGAAAGCATTTCAAGCATATGGTGAAACAGGACTTGAACGTAAATTCAAAAATAAAACTTACTCTGTTCAATTTAAGTTAGATGTTCTAAACTATAAGTTAAGAACAGGTAAGTCCTATCAAGATGTAGCAATTACATTTGGAATGACTGAACCCGCTCTTCTTGCCAGTTGGATGTATACTTGGCAAAAAGATGGTGTTGAAGGACTTTCTAAACCGAAAGGGCGTCCTACTATGTCAAAAAAGAAACCAAATAAGCAAAAGAAGAAATTAACTCGTGAACAGGAATTAGAAAAAGAAAACGAATTATTACGTGCGGAGAATGCTTACTTAAAAAAGCTCCGAGCTTTAGGGATAGATATTCCGAGCCGACTGCGAAAACAGAATCACGAATCATCACGGAACTTCGAAAAGAATTCCGATTAGCAGTTATCCTTAAAGCAATCAATTTTCCGAAGGCTACGTATATGTATTGGCAGAAGCGATTAAATGAACCAAATCCAGACGAAAAACTAGAAACTGAAATTAGGCAAATTTCAGAAGAACATAATGGAAACTATGGATACCGTAGAATGACAATGGAGCTTCGTAAACGTGGACAAATTATCAACCATAAAAAAGTATTACGTATCATGAATAAATTAAAACTTACGTGCCAAAAATTCACACGTAAATCTAGAAAATATAGTTCATATAAAGGAAAAATAGGAGAAATAGCATCAAATCGTATTAATCGTAGATTTTATACGCCATACCCATTACAAAAAATAACGACAGATACAACGGAATTAAAGTATTACACGAGGGATCAAAGTGGAAAAGTGGTCATTAAAAAGGCATATCTTGATCCTTATTTAGACATGTATAATGGAGAAATATTATCTTATCGGTTGTCAAAGAAACCAAACGCCAAAGCAGTGTTAGACGGTTTAAGTGAAGTGATTAAAAAGGTTGAAAAAGCGTCTTATCGCACGACAATCCATACAGATCAAGGATGGGCTTATCAAATGAAAGCTTTCAGTAAAGCACTAAAGGATAGCCGAATCTTCCAAAGCATGTCTCGACGCGGCAACTGTTTAGATAATTCACCAATGGAGAACTTCTTTGGCATTATGAAACAAGAAATGTATTATGGAGTAGTTTATGAATCATTTGAAGCATTAGAATATGCAGTGAAACAATACATGTATTACTATAATAATCATCGAATAAAAGAAAAATTGACTGGCATGAGTCCGGTTGAATACCGGAAACAAACCAGCCAATTATCAGTTTAAATATTCAGTCTAACTTTATGGGTTCAGTACAC
>NZ_JBBKBG010000074.1:0-1526 GCF_037892545.1 Pseudogracilibacillus sp. ICA-222130 | reverse complement strand
CGTTTCACTTGGTACCGTCAAGAATTATGTGTAAATAATAAAAAATGTTAAGACATTCTAGAAAGTTATTTCGGTGTATTAATTTTTAAATTATATAAAATAAAAAAAACGAGTATCAGTATGGAGCCATGCTTGGTCAACACTGAACTCGTTCCTTTGTCCAGTACTATTATGGCTTACGCAGTATTTATTTATACATGTATCGGGTGGTGGATGCGGGAGACATTGAACTCGTTCCTTTGTCCGATTTTTCTTTTTTAATTTACTAATTTGTATCTTTCTTCGAACATACTTTTAAGTTCTGTTTGCACAGATGAAAATTCACTAATTTTTCTTTGCACCCATTTTTCATTGTACTCGACTGAGAGTAAGTAAATGATTTTTTCTACCGCACTTTCACTTGGTAAACTGTTCATTGGTTTAAGTCTTTTCTTAATGTCCTTTATGGCTCTTTCAATTGTATTAGTGGTGTATATCTGCCTTTGAATAACCGTTGGATAATCATAAAATCTAATCAAATCATCGAGTTCTTCTTCCCATGATTTGATCACTTTCGGATAAATAGTCTTCCATTCATCTTTAAAGGTATTAAATTGTTCTACCGCATCTGCTTTATCATTTGCGTTGTACACTTTCTTCAATGCTTCAAAAACTTGTGATTGGTCTTTCGAACGTACTTGAGACTTGGTGTTACGCATTTTGTGAACGACACAACGCTGAACATCAGCCTTAGGATAAACTTCTTTAAATGCGATGTCTAAACTTGAAAGTCCATCAAACACCCCTAATAATACCTCTTCAACTCCACGGTTTCGTAATTTACTCAACAATTCCTTCCATCCTAAAGCACTTTCTTGGCCGCCTACATGAAAATCAAGTACTTCCTTAATTCCTTCGTCATTAATTCCAATAATTAGATAGATAACTTCGTTATCAACATCTTGTCGACGTAATTTGAAATAAGTTCCATCGAGATAAAGTACAGAATAACGCTTTGATAATGGTCGTTTTTTCCAGTCTTCTATGTCATCTAAAACAACATTAGTAATATTACTTATCGTACCAGCAGAATATTCTTTTCCGATGATTCTCTCGACGAATTTACCGACTTCTCTTGTGCTGAATCCATGTTGATACATGTTTATAATTGTTTCACCTAACCACTTTTCTCTTCTTTGATATGGATCAAATACGTGGGTTGTAAAATATCCCTCACGATCTCTAGGTACTGATAAATCAGGTATGTGGCCGTATCTTGTATCTAGACTACGTTGATAATATCCATTCTTACTACTATTCAAGTCAGGATTTTCGATCTCGAAGAAGTTTTTCATTTCTTCACGCATAATTAATTCAAGCTTTTCTTTTACAAATTCATTAACTAACTCTCCAATATGATTAGATAAAACATTATTGGTTATACTGTTTGACATAGGTAGGTCTCTCCTTTTTATTAGTTTGATAACTTAAGGATGTCCTACCTTTTTTATTTTAATCATTTTACACAAACTATTATACGTCATCTT
>NZ_JBBKBG010000073.1:0-1557 GCF_037892545.1 Pseudogracilibacillus sp. ICA-222130 | reverse complement strand
AGTCAAGTCCTTTATCTTGTGTAAATTCCATTTCAATGTTTAACCTTTTATTTGTTATTCAATTTATAATCAAAATTAAAAAGCGTTGAGTTTAATTCTATTAAATTTCAACCCACGATTTGACATGGAGAGCGAGTATGATAGCCTTTTTGGCAAAGCCAGTTTTTTTAAATATACTGGCGGCCTGGCTATAGAATCATGCTTGCGCAGGGATCCATGTCAAATCACCTAAGTTTTAATCTCTAAACTCTTAATACAAGCGATTCAGCTTTTTAATTTTGCCTCTAACTACTCTTTAAAATAAATATATTTTTTATTTCCTGGATCCATGGCTTCCTCACAATCCATTAAAACAGCTCCAATTAAGCGAAATGCAGATTGTTGATTCGGAAAAATGCGTATCGTTTTTTCTCTTTTTCTGACTTCTCCATTTAAGCGTTCTAATACGTTTGTAGTACGAATATGAGCGTGTGCTTCAGTTGGTTCTGAGAAAAATTGAATGGCATCTTCATAACCTTCGTCTAATGTTTCCAACGCTTTTTGGTACTTTTTCTCATCCTCATAACGATTCATAAATTCTTCTTTTAACATCCTTGAAACTTTCAAACTCGGCGCTTCAAATATATTTCTTAATAAATCTCTTGCTTCTTGAGAGTCTTTTTTAGGCATTTTATCTATAATATTTCTTCGTAAATGAACGCTACAACGTTGCCAGGTTGAGCCAATGAACTTCTGCTGGATCGCTGTTTTTAAGCCTGCATGTGCGTCAGAAATAATGAGTTTAGGTGATCGAAATCCTCTTGATATAAGGTGATCAAAGAAGTTATTCCAATTTTCTTCTGATTCAGCATGGGCGACCTGTAATCCGACAATATCACGTTTTCCATCTTCCCTTACAGCTAACCCAATATAAACTGCCTTAGACACAACCTTGTCGTATTCACGTACTTTGATATACATGGCATCAACAAACAAGTAGCGATAATTATAGACACTTAAAGGCCTATTAGCCCATTCTTTTACGATAGGATCTAGCTTTTTTGTTAGATTAGAAACCATTGATTTTGATACATTTTCACCACAAAGTTGTTTAACAATATTTGAGACTTTACGAGTAGAAACACCATTAACAAACATCTCGGTCATTGATAGTAAAAAAGCTTGATCACAACGTTTGTATTTCTCAAAAACTTCTGTAGAGAAATTCCCACTTCTCGTTCTTGGTACATTCAGCTCAACGCGTCCAATGTTTAAAACATAGTCTCTATTGTAATATCCATTACGGTAATCATGACGGTCCTCAGAACGATCGTAAGCCTGGTTTTCCATGTAGTCATCTCGCTCTTTTTCCATGTATTCATTTAAAACAAGTACCATGGCCGATTTAACAAAATCATTTAAATCAGATTGAACAAGTTCCTCTTTAAGTTTATCGAAATTTAGTGTAAAATTAATTTGAGTCATCATCAATTCCTCCTAATAGTTTTTGTGGTTAAAAACATTATATCATGGAATTGATGGGGCTCTTTCTTTTTACACAATTATATGGGCTTAACC
>NZ_JBBKBG010000071.1:0-1625 GCF_037892545.1 Pseudogracilibacillus sp. ICA-222130 | reverse complement strand
TGAGAGTGTAAAATATTTTGTGTAAATAGAAATGTGCACTGAATGATGTTCATAGAAAAAGGAAGACCCTTTCTGTAGAATAAAGTTAGCCGACAAAATTCACAGAAAAGAGGTCTTCCCTATGAATCATCTTACTACAGATTTAATCGAAGCACTAGCACAAAAACAAGATATCGAAGAAGTTTTTCGTCATCATTTGGAAACAGCTATCAATCAGCTGTTGAAACATGAATTAACTGTCTTTTTAGACTATGAGCCTTATGATCGAGAAGGTTTTCATTCCGGCAATTCCCGTAATGGCTACTACGATCGTACGTTTAAAACCGAATACGGAGAACTACACCTTCGTATCCCTAGAGACCGTAATGGCCAGTTCCAACAACAAACAATAGCTCCTTATAAGCGTTCTAATGATACGCTGGAACAGTTTGTCATTCACCTTTATGAAAAGGGGATTACGACAAATGAAATCGCTCATCTCATTGAGCGAATGTATGGACATCACTATTCCAAACAAACGGTTTCGAACCTAACGCAACTTGTTTCTGAAGACGTGCAGGCTTTCCATGAACGAAAACTGGAAGAACGCTATGTGTGCATTTACTTGGATGCCACTCATATTCCGGTTCGACGTCAAACAGTTGAAAAAGAAGCTGTCTACATCGCTATTGGTATTACAGAAGAAGGAAACAAAGAAGTTTTAGACTTTACCATTGCACCAACAGAGTCTTCGCACGTATGGGAAGAACTCCTCCAATGCCTACATGAGCGAGGAGTAGAAAACGTTCTTCTCTTCATTTCCGATGGATTGCCAGGGATGACAGATAGCATTCACCGTGTCTATCCAAAGGCGAAACATCAAGTGTGCTGTGTACATGTCGCTCGAAACATTTCCAGTAAAGTACGTGTAAAAGATCGTGCAGCCATTCTCGATGATTTTAAAGCCGTTTACCAAGCGAAAAACCGTGAAGAAGCTATAGAAGCCTTAGAACAAATGCAAGGCAAATGGGAAAAGCCTTATCCACGTGTCATTGAATCTGTGATGAACAACGAACAGATCTTAACGTTTTATGATTTTCCAGCTTCCATACGTCGCAGTATCTACTCGACAAACTTAATTGAAGCCTTTAACAAAGAAATCAAACGATATGTCAAACGCAAAGAACAATTTCCAAATGAAGAATCCCTAGAACGTTTTCTTGTGACACGGTTTTTAGACTATAATCACAAGTTTGGCATGCGTTGTCATCGCGGCTTTGAAAAGGCAAAATCAGAATTGATACAGATGTTTGAAGCACTGGAAGATGAAGCTCTAGCACCAATTCGCCATCCTTGACCTTGTTTACGGTCGTGGTGGTGTGTAGGTTGGCGGATGGAAAAAATAAAGCCCTGTGCAGGGACTTCATCCGCACACCAATCCATACCACGACCGATCTTTTCTTAGTTCTCGCTGGCCGGGTCCCTGAACCCAACCAGCAAGAACTAAGAAAAGGAACAAGGTCAAGGACAAGCAGCTACCGCTGTGGCTCTGTGTTTAACCTAAATAGAAATTTTAACAAGTAAAATTAACAGGCTGACTTATCTACTGGAAATAGGGTTATTTACACAAAATTATTGACACACCC
>NZ_JBBKBG010000070.1:0-1650 GCF_037892545.1 Pseudogracilibacillus sp. ICA-222130 | reverse complement strand
GTTAGAGTAAAATGTTTATGGGAGAACATATAATCCATTATTAGGATTGAAGTCGATAGACTTCGAACCTGATAATGGATGAACCAAGCAAAGCGCGGTAGAAAGTATAATTTGTTTTGCATGAAAAAAAGGACCTTCTTTTGTATAGTTGAGTTTACCACAACCAAAAATACAAGAAAGAGGTCCTTAAAATGAAAGATATCATAGATTCAATCACAATGAAAGAATTAGAACAAATAACATACCGTGCATTACAGAAAAGTTTCTCCCAAGTGATGGCTCAAACGTTGTCTGAGCTGGATGTGGCAATAGCCACAGGGCGAGATAAAAAAAGATATTACTTAAAAGATAAGAGGCCATTAAAATTTGACTCAATCTTTGGAACAGTTGAGTTAAAAAGAAATTATTATCAAGATAGAGAAACTGGTAAGCACGTATATTTATTGGATCAATATCTTGCTTTTGATGGTACAAAAGGTATGAGCCCGGTAGTGCAAGATTTGGCAATTGAACTAGCTGTAACAGGGGGTTCTTATCGCCAAGCGAGTGATGCCATGGAAAAGTTGCTAGGATATCCAGTTATCAGCCATGAAGCTATTCGCCAACAATTGTTGAATACAGAAATTGTTCCAGAGGAATCTATTTCACTAAACCAAGATGTTATTTTTGTTGAAGTAGATGGACTTTATACGAAGAGTCAGGAAAAAGGAAAACGTGGGCGTGAGGTTAAAATTGCTAGCGTTCATCAAGGCTGGGAAATGAATGGAAGGCGTGCGAGTTTAAAGGAGAAACGTCATTTTATTCATGAAGGTAAACTTCCCTTCTGGGAAGAATTCGAACAATATTTAATGAACACCTACGATTACGACGCGACTAAGCATCAGCTTGTCATAAATGGTGATGGAGCTAAGTGGATTACTTCGTGTCAGGATTATTTTCGAAATAACGCTATATTCGTGATTGACCGTTTTCACGTCGCAAGAGACGTTCAACGCTTGTTTAGAGGACACTCAAGATATAGGTCCATACGCAAGAAATTATCCGATTATGATTGGGAAGGTTTTATGGTGGAACTAAATAGTGCAGTTGGTACACTTGAAACTGATAAAAAGGAAGAGAGACTGGAAGAGCTAATCGCACAACTTTCCCAATATCCAAAAGCCTTAGGTGATTACCGAAAGCTGTTGAAGAAACAAGGTATTGAAACAGTTAATTTTCGCCCAATGGGAAGTGCTGAAGGAACTATGAGCGTCTTCGCTAGAAGACTTAAAAACGGAAGAAGCTGGTGCAAAGAAGGACTAGATAAATTTATTGATGTTATGGTGGCATTGAAGGATGATTTAGAAATTAAAACATTACATGGATCCCTTGAGAAATCAGTAAATCAGGGGGATAATGAGAAGCCACCTAAGCACTTTGTAGAGAAGCTAACAGATAGTGCAGCTGAAGCAACAAGAGATAATGTAGCATATTTAAAACAAGCAGTAGGAAGACCAATTACAGCTGCGTTGAAAGGATTATGTGGATTTTAAATCATATAGAATGGACAGGAAAACCAAGCACATCGGCTTGGTAACGCTAACAAAAGTGTGGATTTAATTATGATGAAATTAGGATCCTTAAAAACTCCCACAAGTACTTGACACAATC
>NZ_JBBKBG010000069.1:0-1659 GCF_037892545.1 Pseudogracilibacillus sp. ICA-222130 | reverse complement strand
TTGGGCATGCGGACAAAATCTTAGACCAATATTGGTCAGGAGGAAAACAATGTTTGCCTATGAGGAAAAATTAAAAGCGATAAAACTATACTTTAAATATGAATCTTATGCTGCCGCAATAAATGAATTAGGATATCCTTCACGCGGAGCGCTTATACAGTGGGTAAAAGAGTACAAAGATAATGGTGATGTTAGAAACAAATTTACACGACGCCCAAAATATACAGATAAAGAACAACATGCAGCGGTCAATCACTATTTAGAATTTGGGAAGTGCTATTCTCGTACGTGTCGTATGTTAGGGTATCCTAGTCGCGAGTTATTAAGACAATGGGTAAAAGATTTAGCACCTGAGTCTCGTAAATTCAAAAGAAATGGGTTAAAATTAACTTCAAATGAAAAAGAAGCCGCTGTTCTATCCTTACTAACGCGCGGTGAAACGTCTGCACAGGATATTGCTGATAATATTGGTGTTAGCCGGGAATCGCTTTATAACTTTAAAGATCAGTTGCTCGGCAAAGGGGTGCCCATTAAAAAAATGAATAAAACTAAACATACAGACGTTAATAAGCTCCAAGATCAAGTCAAGCAACTACAAGAAGAGGTAGAATATCTTCAAATGCAAAAGGATATATTGGAAAAAGCGGGAGAAATTATAAAAAAAGATCAGGGCATCTATCTGGAAACACTCACAAATAAAGAAAAAACAATCCTGATTGATGCCCTCCGTCCAAAGTATAGTTTATCCCAACTACTTTCAATCGTAAAAATTCCTAAAAGTAGTTACTGTTATCACAAGAAACAATTTGCTTTGCCCGATAAACATAAAAATGTACGCACAAAAATTATTAATATATTTGAAAAAAATAAACGTCGATACGGCTATCGCCGAATTCATGCAACACTAAAAAATATCGGGATTACTATATCGGAAAAGGTTGTCCGACGAATTATGAGGGAAGAGAAACTTGTCGCGAAAACGATTCAAATGAGAAAATACAATTCATATCATGGCGAAATAACGCCAGCTGTGCCTAACATTCTCGAAAGAGATTTTAAAGCTAATCAACCGAGTGAAAAATGGGTGACAGATATTACAGAATTTAATATTCCCGCAGGGAAAGTATATTTATCCCCAATGGTCGATTGTTTTGATGGTGCAGTTGTGAGTTGGACAATTAGCACGTCCCCCAATGCGAAACTCGTAAATACTATGCTTGACCAAGCGATAAGTGTGCTACCAAAAGATGCACACCCTATTATACACACAGATCGGGGTGCTCATTATCGTTGGCCAGGATGGATTGAACGCATGAATGATAATCATCTCACACGCTCAATGTCTAAAAAAGGTTGTTCACCAGATAACGCTGCCTGTGAAGGTTTCTTTGGACGACTTAAAAATGAATTCTTCTACGGTGAGTCTTGGTTAAATGTATCTATAGATGAATTCATTGTGCTTTTGAACGAGTATCTTGAATGGTATAATACCGAGAGAGTAAAACTATCTTTAGGTGGCCTCAGTATTATTAAGTATCGAGAGTCTTTGAAGCTTATAGCGTAATTCCATATACACAAGATTAAAATATCGAGTTTGACTTAACTAGCTTAAAGTGAAAATCTCAATTATAAGTGGTCCAAGAAAACATCCGCACCTCC
>NZ_JBBKBG010000068.1:0-1719 GCF_037892545.1 Pseudogracilibacillus sp. ICA-222130 | reverse complement strand
TGTGTGCCAGGCATGGCATTTATCTAGGTGGTGAAAGTCCACTGTGGGGGAACACATCATCCAACCACTAGGGAAGCGCAAGGCGCTTGCCGTGAGGCAAGAGCTAGAGGAAGCGTGTACCAAAATCTTGGCTTGACGAACAGAAATCTGATACCAAGGCTTTACAGACGGACAAGACTACATAACAAGTTAAAATCCAAAAGATGTGCGTAACTCTGTAAAGTAAATCAGACGAGTAAAAGAGGAAAGATAAATGTCTTACCCTGGGAGGTCTCACGGACAGTTCAGGAGTCCCCTATAAAGAAAACTGGTCGAAAAAGGTTAATCGTGAGAAGTCAGCAGAAACCATAGTAATGGCATCAGCCATGAAGGGTGGAACGATTTATAGTGTTTCTAACACCATGGATGCGTGAGAGATACATTTCAGAATGTGTTAATGAGGAAAGTATGGGCGTATCCCAAAGGATACTCAGAAAGGAAATGTCTCTTACAACAGAAAAGGAAGGAAGAAACGAGTATGGAACTTTTAGAGGAAATACTTAGTAATGAAAATATGAATAATGCTTATAAGCAAGTATATCGAAACAAAGGTGCGAGTGGTGTAGATGGTATTCCAATAGAAGATTTAGCCTATCATCTTAGGGAAAATAAGGATGAGATACGTAATCAAATTAGGAAGAGAAAATATAAGCCAATGCCTGCACTGCGCGTAGAAATACCGAAGGATAATGGGAAAACAAGAAAATTAGGTATACCCACGGTCGTTGACCGTGTCATCCAACAGGCAATCAGCCAGAAGCTAAGTCCAATATTCGAACGACAATTTAGTGAATATAGTTTTGGATTTCGTCCAAGAAGAAGTTGTGAACAAGCCATCGTCAAAGCGTTAGAATTTATAAATGATGGTTACACATGGCTAATCGATATTGATTTGGAGCGTTTCTTCGATACGGTTCATCATGACAAATTAATGAGAATTATCTCTCATACAATCACAGATGGTGATGTCATATCACTCATACGAAAATACCTAACAAGTGGTGTAATGGTAAATGGCAAGCATGAAGCTACATCTGTAGGTACACCGCAGGGTGGTAATCTTAGTCCATTACTAAGTAATATCATGCTTAATGAACTGGATAAGGAATTAGAAGCTAGAAATCTACACTTCGTTAGATATGCAGATGATAGCATCATTTTCGTAAAAAGTGAAAAGGCAGCAAACCGGGTCATGAAATCAGTTACACACTTTATCGAAAAGAAACTGGGTTTAATCGTGAACGCAGAAAAGAGTAGAATATCGAGACCGGGAAATATAAAATTCCTCGGATTTGGATTCTATTATGATGCACATACGAAGAAATATCGACCACGAGCACATCAAGAATCAGTGCATAAATTCCAAAGAAAATTAAAGCAACTGACGAAACGAAACCATGGAATATCACTAAATAATCGGATTATAAAATTAAAACAAGTTATTTACGGATGGGTAAACTACTTTAAGATTGCGAAGATGAAAAGCATACTCACAAATATCGACGCAAAACTACGTTCCAGAATACGAGTTATTATTTGGAAGCAGTGGAAAAGCAACAAAAAGAGAATTAAATCACTTATTCAACTTGGAATTCCGAAGGAAGAAGCAAAAGGACTGACATACTGTCGAAAGGGATACCGATTTATAGGGTTATCAAAAGTTGTACACAGGGCGTTATC
>NZ_JBBKBG010000067.1:0-1891 GCF_037892545.1 Pseudogracilibacillus sp. ICA-222130 | reverse complement strand
AATCGAGTAGGAGGCATGTCACCATGCCGTCCTCTCACACCACCGTACGTACGGTTCTCGTATACGGCGGTTCAATCCTTTAAGTATCTTTGCTCATAAATTCGGGAGATGTCTTTTAGTCCCCAGTTTGTGAGCTTTTCATTTGTTATCGCTCGATGAATAATTTCACTTTTGGATATTCGCCAATATCCCTTACGGGAATTTGCCGTCTTCATGGCATCATCGTGGTTTATTCCGTATTGGCGAAGCATTTTGTATTTAGTTCTTGGTATTTTCCAGCGTTTCCAAATAAGTTGTCTTAGTCGGTGATTTAGCCAACTTTTCATTTCCTTAATGAATGTCTTCATATTAGAAATTCCGTAATAGTTAATCCAACCTGTAGTAGTTTGGTTAATTTTAGTTACTATTTCATAAAAGGTTCCGGGTATCTTCCTGCTAGTTAGTTTTCTGAGTTTGTCCTTGAATCGTTGTTTAGCCGACCCGCTAGGTCGGCATCCTACTTTCCCATTAGGTTTTGTAAATTAAATCCGAGAAAAGTTGCTTTTGTTATAGCACGGACCTCGCTTTTCTCTTGATTTATTGTTAACCCTAGCTTTTCCTCCAGGAATTTCGTTGCGCTTTCCATAACTCTTTCACCAGCACGTTTACTCTTAACATAGATGACAAAGTCATCTGCGTATCTGATAAATCGATGCCCTCTTTTCTCCAGTTCCATATCAAATATATTTAAATATACATTTGCTAGGATAGGTGATAAAGGACCACCTTGTGGTGCACCCTTAGTTGTATCAATTAAAATATCACCATCTAATATTCCCGAGCGTAGAAATTTCCATATTAGTTTTAAAACAACTTTATCTGATATGAAGTATTCTAAATATGCTCTGAGTCGTTGATGGTGGATAGTGTCAAAATAGCTTTTTAAATCACAATCTACTACAAATCGATATCCTTCTTCATAATATTCTTGAGCCTTCTCTATAGCTTGATGTGCATTTCTGTTTTTCCGGAAACCATAGCTATTGTCTGAGAAATGCGAATCGATTATTGGATTGATTACCTGGAGTATTGCCTGTTGTACTACCCTGTCAAGGGCAGAAGGTATTCCCAAGTATCTTTTTGACCCATCTGGCTTTGGAATTGCAACCCGTTTCACGGGTTGTGGTTCATAACTTCCATCTTTCAGCTTTCGTTTCAATGGACTAAAGTATTTATTCATATGGCTTTTAAGTTGATATACTGTTATTCCATCGACTCCTGGGGCACCTTTGTTACTAAATACTCTTTCATATGCATTCCAAAGATTATCATCTTCGATAACGTAATTAATTAAGTTGTTGATACCATCTTGTTTCTTCATATCCATGCGACATCCCTACACCCTCCTATATACTCTTTCGCTTCCAGCTTATCTCTTTATAGGTAGCTGCCTATTCGGACTTAACCACGGCAGATTTCTGTGTTAAGGCGGCGATGTCTGCACCTCCTTGTTCTTCAAGATTTAGAATTGTTCAGCCCTTCATTTCTTTTGAAATTACTATGGCATCTGCTGACTTCTCATGATTTATCGGTTTATTGCTAAACAGACTGTTAGAGTGAAAATCTAACTATCATGAGACCTCCCCGGGTAAGAGCCATAACCTTCATCCCATGTAACTGCTGTATTTACTGTATGGAACTCGTGCAGTATCGGACTTTGTTTTGTGTTGCAAACTCGTCCATTCCAATTCAGCCTTGTATACAGTTCCTGTTCGTCAGTTCGGGATTTTGCGTCCGGATTCCTCCAGATTTCACCTCACGGTGAACACCCTTGCCTTTCGCTAACAGTTCCTACTGCAAAGCCTGTAGTGGACTTTCACCACCAAGTTAAAACCCATGCCGGGCACACAAC
>NZ_JBBKBG010000066.1:0-1975 GCF_037892545.1 Pseudogracilibacillus sp. ICA-222130 | reverse complement strand
AAAGAGGATGGGACAAAACTCAGTGAAATAAAAAGGTAATTTCAGTAGATTTATTTTACTGGAATTACCTTTTCTTTTTATTTGATCGACTATGTCGCTCCATAAATCTACTACGCTTTCCGCGGGCCGGCCTCAACCGATAGAGAAAGAAATTCACTTTCTCTTTCGTTTTCGGACACGGCTTGTCCCGCAGGAGTCTTCGTAGATTTATTTCGCTTTTATTAAATTCAGGCACACAAAAAGAGCACACTCTGGTAAAATTAAAGTAACTACACAATAAATTACGGAGGTGCTCTTTATGTTTAAACATTATACCATGAATCAAGTTGTTTTGCCTTTAGATTTAGAAATTAAATTAGATAATAATGATATTGCTTTTGCCGTAAATGATTTAATAGAAAGTATTCCTGACGAAGCTTTCGAATCTTTTTCTCGAAAAACCGGTACTCCAGCTTATCATCCTCGTATGATGATGAAAATCATTTTATGTGCTTATACACAGTCTGTATTTTCCGGTCGGAAAATAGAAGCATTACTAAAAGACAGTGTCCGTATGATGTGGTTAGCTCAAGGATATGAACCAACCTATCGAACGATAAATCGATTTCGCACAAATCCTTTAGTAGCCGATTTATTACGACAATGTTTTGTACAATTCCGTTCTAAACTTGTGAAGGAAAAAGAAATAGATGCCGAAGCTATCTTTATCGATGGTACAAAAATAGAAGCAAACGCAAATAAATTCACTTTTGTTTGGCGTAAGTCCATTGAAAGATATAGTTCAAGTTTAATTGAAAAATCAAACGCAATGTATGATGAGTTATTAGAAAAAGAAATCATTCCATCAATTGAACGTGAGAACGAGGAAGAACTTTCTGTTGAAGAATTAGAAACAATTGTTAAAAAATTAGATCATACAATTGAAGCTTATACAGAGAAAATAGATGAATCAGAGGAAACAAGTGAACGTAAACAACTGCGCTCAGAGCGCAAAGAACCAAAGAAATATCGTAAGCAGTTTGCCGATTTCTTAATCCGTAAATCAAAATATCAACGTGATATGGAAATATTTAAGGATAGAAATAGCTATTCCAAAACAGATCATGATGCAACCTTTATGCGAATGAAAGACGACTATATGATGAATGGACAACTAAAAGCTGGTTACAATCTACAAGTAGCTACCGAAGGTCAATATGCATTAGCTTATAATTTATTTCCAAATCCAACAGATACTCGTACATTGATTCCATTTTTAAATAATATAGAAGAAAATTATTTCACATTACCACAATATATTGTTGCGGATGCTGGATATGGTAGTGAACAAAACTATAATGATGTGTTAAATGTACGTAAACGAATTCCGCTTATTACATATAATCAGTATAGAAAAGAGAAGAAAAAGAAGTATAAAAACGATCCATTTAAAACAGCAAACTGGCAATATGATGCCGAAACAGATTCGTTTATTTGTCCTAATAATCGAAGATTGTATTTTGCGTATGAGTCTAATCGAAAAGATAAATATGGGTTTAAACGAACATTTAAAGTATACGAATCTGAAGATTGTACGGATTGCCCACTACGCACTTTTTGTACAAAAGCGGCAGAGGGTAAAAATAGAAAGCTGTTTTACAATGAAAAATGGGAAACCCAAAAAGAATATATAAGAGCGAAGCTTTCAAACGAAGAAACAGGCGAAATTTACGGAAAACGTAAAATAGACGTAGAGCCTTTTTTTGGATTTTTGAAAGCTAATTTAGGTTTCACTCGAATGTCAGTTCGAGGAAAATCTAAGGTGCATAATGAAATGGGATTTGCGTTAATGGCGGTAAACATAAGAAAATACACCGCCATTAACACTGAAAATGGAACATTTTCACCCGAAGATGGAAAAAATGCTTGTGCTTATCTTTTTATGATAAACACAAGCATTTTTATTTATCCGAGGCTAGTTTTGTCCCAGCCTCTT
>NZ_JBBKBG010000065.1:0-2015 GCF_037892545.1 Pseudogracilibacillus sp. ICA-222130 | reverse complement strand
TAAGAATGTACAAGATATGATTGGTATTGCATAATATTTCTGAGGTGAATATTATGCATATGCAAATTGATATTAATACAGAAATTGAAATTAACACGCTGGAGGACTTACCAAAATTAAATTTATTAATGGAGAGTTGTAATATGAAAGTTAATAAGAGTCAGCTAGCTCGAGATTTAAATGTCGATCGTCGAACGATCGATAAATATTTGAAAGGTTATGTAAGTTCAAAAACTCGCAAGAGGAAATCAAAAATAGATGAATATTACGGAGTCATAAAATTACTACTATCTGATGAAACACCACAAAAGTTTTATTATAAGCGAGTGCTTTGGCAGTACTTAAAAGATAATCATGACTTAGACTGTTCAGATGTGACATTTAGGGCGTATATATCGAGGAAGCCAGAGTTTCAAGAATATTTCGATAAACAGAAAGGACGTACGCCTAACAGAGAAACTGTTCGATTTGAAACAGCTCCTGCGGAACAAGCACAGTTAGATTGGAAGGAGGATATCAGGTATATCACAAAGGATGGCGAAATATTAAGCGTGAATGTGTTTGTATTCCTTTTAGGTTACTCGAGATTTCGAACGTATTCATTATCAATATCAAAGTCTCAGTCTATTTTGTTGTCTTTCCTAACGGAAAGTTTTGAAGCAATTGGTGGTGTACCTAAAACAATATTAGTAGACAATATGAAGACCGTAATGGATGAATCAAGAACAGCTCACAAGCCAGGGGTAGTAAATGAACGATTCTATCAGTTTTCAAAAGACTTCGGATTCGATGTCCAACCATGCGTGGCATACAGTCCACGCACAAAAGGTAAAGTAGAAGCACCGATGAAAATTCTCGACGAAATCCATGCTTATCAAGGGAAGTTTACTTATGAAGAATTACATCAATTTATTCAAGAACTATGCGATCGTGTAAATCACGGATATCATAAAGGTACAGGGAAAATACCAGTTCTTCACTTTAAACAAGAAAGAGATCTCTTATCCCCACTACCAAATAGGAACATACGAGATCTCTACAAAATAGACCATATACTTGTGAAAGTGAACACATCAAATATGTTTTCTTTCAAATCCAATATGTATTCTGTCCCACCAGGATACATTGGAAAAACCGTAGGTTTACAAGTATATGATAACCAAATTCATGTTTATTATAACACGGATTTGATTGTGGTACATCCTATTAGTGGGCAAAGAATGAATTTCAAACATGAACATTACGTTGAAGCATTATCTAATCATCTACCGTATAAAGATGATATTGACGAATTGGCTTTAAAGAATCTATCCGCAATTAATGAGGTGTATAAAAATGAATAGTAGTTATTCTAAGTTAATTGAAAATCTAGAGTATCTAAAATTAACACAAATGGTTCTCCATTTAGATGAAACTATCGATTTTATGAATCGAAATGAATTATCTTTCACTGATACATTAATTAAATTAACAGATTATGAAATTGATATGAAAGAAATTAGTATGGTAAAGGCAATGGTGAAGGTCGCGGCATTTCCACATTTAAAAGAAATAAAAGATTTTGATTTTTCTTTTCAGCCATCAATTAATAAAGAACAAATACTAGATTTTGAGACTTTACGCTTTATTGAAAGGAAAGAAAACATCGTTTTCTTAGGTTCAAGTGGTGTTGGAAAAACGCATTTAGCTACTTCTATTGGTATAGCAGCAGCTAAAAAAAGAACGAGCACGTATTTCATAAAGTGTAACGATTTAATATTAAATTTAAAAAAAGCACAACTTGAAAATCGATTAGAGACGAGATTGAAGCATTATTCAAAGTATAAATTACTCATCATCGATGAGATAGGGTATTTGCCAATTGATGAAGATGATGCAAAGTTGTTCTTTCAACTCATTGACATGAGATATGAGAAAAAAAGCACGATATTTACAACAAATTCTAATTTTAAGTCATGGAGTGAAATATTTCAGGATCCTAAAATAGCTAACGCTATTTTAGACAGAGTATTACA
>NZ_JBBKBG010000064.1:0-2176 GCF_037892545.1 Pseudogracilibacillus sp. ICA-222130 | reverse complement strand
AATGAAATTTCCAAACGTACTGGTTTTAGTTGGGTAACTGTTAAAAAGTATGCTGACGGAGATCAATTACCTGAAGAAAAGATAGTTGAGAAAAAAGGAATGATGTATGAAGAAAAGTGGGGAGAAATTGTAATTGATTGGTTGGTTGAAGATTATGCATTAAAAAAGAAATTGAGAAGGAACAACAAAAACATCTTCAAAGGGTTGCAAAATATAGGATTTACCGGTTCTTATCGAACCTTGTGTAACTTCATCAAGGATGAATGGAAAGAGAAAATGTTGGAGGATTCGGATGAGTTGAAAGAAGAGTATGAAAGACTTACTCATCCACCCGCTGAAGCTCAAATAGATTTCGGTATGACAGAAGCCATCGAAGATGGAAAGGCAAAAGATATTCATGCTTTGGTTATGAGTTTCCCTTACAGTAATGCAGGCTATTCAGTTCCCTTACCTGCTGAAAATCAGGAGTGTTTTTTAGACGGTCTTAAAATACTCTTTAATCAAGCTGGGTTTGTTCCACGAAAGCTTCGCTTGGATAATCTTTCAGCAGCAGTAGTAAAAGCAAGAGGACGGGGTCAAGAAACAGTTTTTAATGAGGAGTTTCTACGCTTTGCTAACCATTATGGGTTTGAAGCACAGGCTTGTAATGCAAGAAAAGGAAACGAAAAAGGTCACGTAGAAAACAAGGTCGGATATGTTCGTTATAACTTTTTTACTCCGTCTCCTGTAATTAAGGATTTAGCGCATTTACGCGATTTATTATTTGAACAGTGTCAACAGGATCAACAACGGGCTCATTATAAGAAAGATATAGTTATTGCAGATTTATTTGAAGAAGAAAAGAAATATGGGCTAGCTTTGCCAGAATCTGAATATCCAGTGTTTAAAAAAACTATGGTTACCGCTAATAAATATGGTGAGGTGCGAATTGACGGAGAATTAATCCATGTGCCTAGAAGCTATCAGTACGGCAGGCTACATCTAATCCTATATTGGGACACTTACAAAGTTGTTACCCAGAACGGTGAGATGCTTTCTAAAGGTCCTAGACCATATATGAATCTGGCAAGAGAAATTCCGTGGCATTCTATACTTAACAGATGGAGACAGAAGCCACGTTCAATTGAATATTCTAGATATTTTCCATATTTACCAGGTCGCATTTCTTACTACTTAAACATTGAATCTATGAAATTAAGAAAAGAGCGCGTAGAGTGGTTATTGAGTTTAATTATCAATCACGATATGCAAGAAATAGATGAAAGGTTTTATGAGTTGCTACCAGCAGAAACAAAAGCTAATCCGAGTCATGGTGTTTCTGCGAACCACCCTTACGATGTTGATTGGAATATCTATGATTCACTCCGACCTAACGGTCAATCTATCGTGAAGGAGGGGGTCTAACATGACTGATGCGGTTAAAGAAAAATGTAAATTACTTCGCTTAGCATACATTGCCGATTTATATAAAAAAATTCCTTTCGAAAGCCCAGAACAATATATAGTGGATTTATTGACACAAGAAATAGAGCTAAGGGAAATCGCCAAGGGAGAACGTCTAATCAAAAAAGCAAAATTTATGAATGAAAAAGAACTAAAAGATTATCAATGGGGCGATCAAATTCACTTTCCACAGAATTTTGATAGAGAAAGTCTTGAATCTCTGTCTTTCATCAATAGAAAAGAGAATGTAATTCTATCAGGGGCACCAGGAACTGGAAAGTCTCATTTAGCAACCGCATTGGGGCGAAAAGCTTGTAGAAATGGACATGAGGTCCGTTTCTACCGAGTCGCTGATTTGATAGAGCTTTTGGAAAAGTCATGGACCGAAGGTCGATTTCAGACTTTACGCAATCGCTTTAACAAAGTCGACATGATTATTCTTGATGAAATGGGGTACGTGCCATTTAGCAAGGATGGCGCAGAGTTACTGTTTCAATTGATTTCTGACTGGTATGAACAGAAAAGCCTTGTAATTACATCGAATTTAGAGTTTAGTCAATGGAATAAAATATTTGTGGATCCTCGTTTAACCGCTGCTTTAGTAGATCGAGTTATTCATCACGCTCATATTTTAAGTTTTACTGGTGATAGTTACCGCGTGAAAAATGCTTTATCAAATCGTTAGTTACGTCAAAATTAAGGGCTGGCAAAGTTCTAAACTTTTCTTTGCATT
>NZ_JBBKBG010000063.1:0-2748 GCF_037892545.1 Pseudogracilibacillus sp. ICA-222130 | reverse complement strand
TACAAAAAAGTAAATGGGAAGATTTGGTGAACTTCAAGGGAAGATGAATGACGGAGAGGAAAAGTAATATTACAATGGAAAGGAAGCGTGATAGTCACTTCATTTATAGAGATTGTTTCACATTTTTCTTAAGATGTTTAGATGAAAATGTATAGGTGAGAAATGTCTCGCATAATTTTGTATGAATTGTAAATATATATGCAAAAAAGAAAATGACTTATATCTTTACTATACCCATATTGGGAAAAGAAGGAGGGGGACAGAATGAATAATAAAATACATGCCTTGGTCGAATGTATTGTAAATAAAAAAACACGATGGGCGACCATTTTTATTTGGATTTTACTTATCGGTATTTTTTCTTTTCTTTGGCCACAAGTGAATGAGGAGGAAACGACAAATAATCAGTTGTTACCTGAAGATGCAATGTCTGTTGTTGCAAACGAAATAGATAATGAAGAGTTTTCTGATGGTGCGAGAGTACCTTTGTTATTAGTTTGGCATCGGGAAGATGGTTTAACGGAGGAAGATTTTAAAGAAATACAAGCGTTTTACCAAACGTTAGAGGAATCACCAGTAGATGAACAAAATTTTATTCCGCCGTTTCATGAAGCGCCAGTGGAAGCATTAAAAGGTAGTACATCAGAGGATGAAAAAGCACTAATTACGCCTGTCTTTTTTAAGGAAACCGCTTCTACAAATCAACTTCAAACAGCATTGGATGCTCTAGAAGAAAAGATGAAGAGTCAATTTGGTGATGAATTATTTGGGGAGTTAGACGAAAATGAATTACATGTACGTTTTTCAGGTCCGGTTGGTATTCAAACAGATGCAGTGTCATTATTTAGCAATGCAGATATAACATTATTAATTTCTACCGTGATATTAGTTTTTGTTTTATTAATTGTATTATATCGTTCGCCAATATTAGCGATCGTTCCATTAGTTGCGGTTGGTATTGCTTACGGTGTAATTAGCCCATTGTTAGGTTTCTTTGCGCAAAAGGAATGGATTGAAGTGGATGGGCAAGCAATTTCGATTATGACCGTATTATTATTCGGTGCAGGTACCGATTATTGTTTATTTTTAATTTCCCGTTATAGAGACGAATTACGAAAAGAAGCGGATAAGTATGTTGCATTAAGAAGGGCTTTAACTGGTACAGGTGGAGCTATTATGATGAGCTCGATGACGACAGTGGTTGGTCTACTGTCGCTTGCTTTAGCATATTATGCTTCTTATGATCGCTTTGCTGTGCCGTTTAGTTTAGCTATTTTCATTATGGGTATTGCGGCTTTAACATTATTACCAGCGATTTTAGCTTTATTAGGAAGATTTGCTTTTATTCCGTTCATCCCTCGCCCTGAGGAAATGATTCAAGAGCTGGAACAGAAAAAAGGCAAGAAAATTCGCCGTCCTAAACCAAGTCATCGATTTGGTAAAAAGTTAGGGAATTTCGTTACATCTAAACCGTGGACGATTATCCTTTTATCTTTATTCATTTTAGGAAGTTTAGCGGCATTTGTACCAAAAATGCAATTTACGTATGGATTATTAAACTCTTTTCCAGAGGATATGCCATCACGTGAAGGTTTTACATTAATTGCTGATCATTATCCACCAGGTGAAATTGCTCCAGTCGATATAATAGTGGATACGGAAGGGGAAGATGTTTCCTTACAAGAAAAGTTAGAAGCACATCCTCTTGTAGAAAATGTGGAAGATGCTGTGGAGGGAACAAACAAAGATACGTTGAAAAAATGGCAAGTAACACTTTCGATTGATCCTTATGCGACGGAAGCGGTAAATAGTATACCTGAGTTTCAGGAAATTGCATGGAATGCATTAGAAGAAGCGAATGTGGCGAATGTGGAAGAGAATGTATGGATTGGTGGAGAAACAGCTACTTTATTTGATACGGAAGAAATTACAAGTAGGGACCAGGCTGTTATTATTCCTGTTTTACTTCTCGTTATCGCTATATTATTAGTCGTTTATTTAAAATCGATTGTTGCGATGGTTTATTTATTAGCAACTGTATTGCTATCCTATTTATCTGCTTTAGGTTTAGGGTGGATTGTATTGCATTACTTATTTGGTGTGTCGGAAATTCAAGGGTTAATTCCGTTGTATGCATTTGTTTTTCTAGTCGTTTTAGGAGAAGATTATAATATTTTTCTCGTCTCTAATATTTGGAGAAAACGTAAAGAAATGCCACTTAAAAAAGCTATTGCAGAAAGTGTCGGAGAAACAGGTAGTGTCATTAGTTCGGCAGGTTTAATTTTAGCTGGAACGTTTTCCGTATTAGCTATATTACCTTTACAAGTATTAGTTCATTTTGGAACGATTACAGCTATAGGAATTTTATTGGATACGTTTATTGTGAGACCTTTATTAGTCCCAGCTATTACGACAGTACTTGGGCGCTTTGCATTTTGGCCAGGTAAAATGTGGAAAATGCATGAGGACGAATAAGGGGACGTAACTTAATGGTCAGTGATTTTTTAGACGAATCCTATCATGGTTCCTCTTCCATAATACAAATAAGAAATAGAAAACACTTTATGATGTTTGCATGAATATGTTTTGCTCTCGTGCCAACGTTTGAAAATTGGCAAGGTCAGGTAGTATTTTTTTGAGAAAACCACTCAAAAAAATCTCCACCTTTTTCCTTGTCAATTTCCATTTTGTCCGTATCGTCTTGTCTACCGACAGCCGTACTCAGTAAAAGCAAAAACTAGCACGCTA
>NZ_JBBKBG010000062.1:0-2780 GCF_037892545.1 Pseudogracilibacillus sp. ICA-222130 | reverse complement strand
ACACCCCCCGTTTCATATTGTTTAATCATCTCAAATTTATCCAAACGATGTCATATAAGAATTGCCGTCCTCCTTGATGATATAAATCTAACCGCTTCTGCCATCTTTTGCTTATGTAAATAACCAACATCTACATGCTTACACGCATTCCGGCTAATGTCATCTAAGATTTCCCAATCTATTCTCCCTATTCATTTGTTTTATGTATTAATTACTGCTTCATTCATCTCTCCTACCGATGCAAATACTACGAACTGTTTCATCGTTTTTTCTTCTAAACATAAAACTTCCATCTGTTTTCTTTCCCTTGTTCGTCTAGAAATGAGTGGGAGATTGAAACCTGAATAAATGTAATTATCATAGTCAACCGTGACTTTATGTTATTATTTAACTTTTCTACCTAAAGTATCTAATTAATAGTATAATAGAAATTTAGAATGAATTATTGCTGGGGGGCAATTTTATGGTAAACATTAAGGAATTAACAGGTAGAAATTTAAGTCAATCCAATCGTATGCTCGTAAAAAACGCCTATGATCGTGGAGTTGAATTTAAAAAATTAAAAAATGGAAAGTTTAAAATGTCACATGATGGAAAATCATATATAGTACGAGGAGGAAGGGCTACTCAAAGTCCTAACACTAAATTAGCGATGAAAATAGTAAAATACAAAAACACATCCAGTAGTCTATTGAGAAACCTAGGCTTTCCTTGTCCACAAAATGCTATATTTACAAGCAATGAAATTGATCGTGCATGGAATTGGGCAAAATCTATTTTACCAGTTGTTATAAAGCCAAATGATGGATCAATGGGTAAGTTAGTTTTTGTAAAAATTGAAGATTATGATGAATTCGTTTCATGTTTCAAAAAGGTATCCAAAAAACATTCACAAATATTGATTGAACAGTTTGTTAGCGGAGAAGAATATCGCTTTTCCTTTATAAAGGATGAAGTTGTTGCTGTTGCTAAGAGGGTTCCAGCTAATGTAGTTGGTGACGGAAAACATACAATCGAAGAACTTATAAACATTAAGAATAAGGAAAGAGACAAGAGAAAGAATCCTCTTCACAAAAAACTAGACACGAAGGAAGAAACAGTTAGAGTACTAAAAAAACATGGATTGAGTTTAACTGACATTCCTTCACTAGGGGAAATTATCTATTTGAGAAGTAACTCTAATATTTCAACAGGAGGCGATGGAATTGATATGACTGACTCTATTAATCCGGCCATAAAAGACTCTGTAACCAAAGCAATCCGTTCAATTCCTGGATTGAGAGTATGTGGTGCTGACATACTCATAAATGGTGATGAGTATAGCATTATTGAAATTAATTCCCATGCAATGTTAAGTATGCATCACTTTCCTTGGGAGGGAGAAAAAAGAGATGTCATCACGCAATTAGTAGATTATATGTTCCCAAATACTGTGAAACAATTGGATGAATAGTATGTATTGAGTTATACAATTTAAGACCTAATGGCGTTACAAGGATTAGGTTCATCATTTTTCAATATAAAGTGCCTCAATATTTAATTAATTGATATAGTGTCTAAATAAGCCAGACGTATATGCGATGTCTGGCTTCAATAATATTAGTTATCATGTATGCATAACCATCTTTGGCTCTTCACTCATATTATCCTTCCTACTACAATACTTATTATCTGGATATTGCTTAAAATTTAGCAGAACTTTAAATAAGTAATTTTAGAGTTTAAATTTATCAACTAAATATTTTGTATGAGCAGCTCTGAGATGTGCTACCTCTCCCCTTGCAAAAGTTCCTCCTGGAAATGAATTCACTTCAAATAAGTAAAATTCTCCGTTGTGTAAACCTAAATCTACAGCTATTGTACTAACGTTAAAGTCATATAATTTTTCAAATTTTGAAGGAAAACCTTTTAGAGACTTATTTAATTTTTTATGAAGTTTCAAACCTTCTTCTTCTCCAAAGTTATTTTTTAAAAATGATTTCCCACGAATAACTGCGCCACCCTTGTCAACATTAGAAACCAAAGGATTTGATAATCCGACCCTAGCATAGGTTTGAGCCTTAACCCATTTTCCCATCCCGTTTTTTTCATATTGTACCCTTATATCAAACGGAAGATTATTTTTAGTTTTAGAACTAATATATTTTTGTCCTATGTAATTATTAGATATTTTGCAAATTTTATTTTCTAGTTCTTTTTCATTTATAGTATAACTACTTGATTGATCAGTATATAAATAATCTTCTTTATTTTTTTCGACTGTAAATATTCCTCTTCCTTTCATACCATCAATAGGCTTAAATAACAGTTTATTATTATTTTCGAATAACTCTATTACATCATTTTTTGACGTTATAATCTTGCTCGGAATTATTAAGTCTTCTAATAATTTATTTTCTAAAAGGAGATTTTCCACATAGCGCTTACTTCCAAAATTATGAAATAGTAAATAACTGTTTTTATCTAAAAATGTGTAAACTTTACTTTTTTCCTTAGGCTTTTTAATTCTCATATTATTGATTATCTTAGGCAATGCTACCTCTTTTGATTTCCATCCATCAACCGTGTAATACTTACCTACTACTGTTTTATCTTCATAATTGATATCATCCTCATTAAAAAAAACCAAAGTTAAACCATAAAAACTATGTATCATAGCATTTATTTCCATTGTTTTCTTTCTATCATCTTTAAAACGAAAATAACCAATATCCAATTATATCTCCTCCATTATTTATCCGAATCACTTAAATTCACAATACTTAATGATTATTAGCTTT
>NZ_JBBKBG010000061.1:0-3074 GCF_037892545.1 Pseudogracilibacillus sp. ICA-222130 | reverse complement strand
AAGTGAGAAAGTAGTAAGATATTTTTTGTACCTTGAAAACTAAATAAGAGCAAGATAATCAACGACATCAAATCATTTTAAAATGATTCAAATTATATTTAGTAAATTAGTTAAGTGAACAAGGGCGCACGGTGGATGCCTTGGCACTAGGAGCCGATGAAGGACGGGACTAACGCCGATATGCTTCGGGGAGCTGTAAGTAAGCTTTGATCCGGAGATTTCCGAATGGGGAAACCTACTATTCGTAATGGAATAGTGCAGCTATTTGAATACATAGAATAGTTGTGGCATACCTGGGGAACTGAAACATCTTAGTACCCAGAGGAAGAGAAAGCAAATGCGATTTCCATAGTAGCGGCGAGCGAACTGGAATCAGCCCAAACCAGTAGGTTTACCTACTGGGGTTGTAGGACACTTCACATGGAGTTACAAAGAAATGTATTAGACGAATCGATCTGGAAAGGTCAGCCGAAGAAGGTAACAGCCCTGTAATCGAAAGTACATTTTCTCCGAAGTGGATCCTGAGTACGGCGGAACACGTGAAATTCCGTCGGAATCCGGGAGGACCATCTCCCAAGGCTAAATACTCCCTAGTGACCGATAGTGAACCAGTACCGTGAGGGAAAGGTGAAAAGCACCCCGGGAGGGGAGTGAAATAGTACCTGAAACCGTGTGCTTACAAGTAGTCGGAGCACGTTAATGTGTGACGGCGTACCTCTTGCAGAATGGACCGGCGAGTTACGATTACATGCAAGGTTAAGCGGGTTTTCCGTGGAGCCGCAGCGAAAGCGAGTCTGAAATGGGCGTTTTAGTATGTAGTCGTAGACCCGAAACCGTGTGATCTACCCATGTCCAGGGTGAAGGTCAGGTAACACTGACTGGAGGCCCGAACCCACGTATGTTGAAAAATGCGGGGATGAGGTGTGGGTAGGGGTGAAAAGCCAATCGAACACGGAGATAGCTGGTTCTCTCCGAAATAGCTTTTGGGCTAGCCTCAAGTTTTAGAGTATTGGAGGTAGAGCACTGATTGGACTAGGGGCCCTCATCGGGTTACCGAATTCAGTCAAACTCCGAATGCCAAATACTTTTACTTGGGAGTCAGACAGTGGGTGATAAGATTCATTGTCGAGAGGGAAACAACCCAGACCACCAGTTAAGGTCCCTAAGTATACGCTAAGTGGAAAAGGATGTGAAGTTGCTTAGACAACCAGGATGTTGGCTTAGAAGCAGCCACCATTTAAAGAGTGCGTAATAGCTCACTGGTCGAGTGACTTTGCGCCGAAAATGTACCGGGGCTAAGCGTATCACCGAAACTGTGGATTGTACCGTTGGTACAGTGGTAGGAGAGCGTTCTACTCGCTGTGAAGTCAGATCGTGAGGACTGGTGGAGTGTGTAGAAGTGAGAATGCCGGTATGAGTAACGAAAAAAGAGTGAGAATCTCTTTCACCGAAAGCCTAAGGTTTCCTGAGGAAGGCTCGTCCTCTCAGGGTTAGTCAGGACCTAAGCTGAGGCCGAAAGGCGTAGGCGATGGACAACAGGTTGATATTCCTGTACCACCTCGTAATTGTTTGAGCGATGGGGCGACGCAGGAGGATAAGGAATCGCACAGATGGATGTGCGTCCAAGCAGTTAGGGAGTTAGATAGGCAAATCCGTCTAACAATCTCGAGCTGTGATGGGGAGTTCATTTAGTAATGAAGTTCCTGATTCCACACTGCCAAGAAAAACCTCTAGTTAGATTACAGGTGCCTGTACCGATAACCGACACAGGTGGGCAAGAAGAGTATTCTAAGGTGAGCGGGAGAACTCTCGTTAAGGAACTAGGCAAAATGACCCCGTAACTTCGGGAGAAGGGGTGCTCCTCTTAGAGGAGCCGCAGTGAACAGGCCCAAGCGACTGTTTATCAAAAACATAGGTCTCTGCTAAGCCGCAAGGCGATGTATAGGGGCTGACACCTGCCCGGTGCTGGAAGGTTAAGGGGATGTGTTAGGCGTAAGCCGAAGCATTGAACCGAAGCCCCAGTAAACGGCGGCCGTAACTATAACGGTCCTAAGGTAGCGAAATTCCTTGTCGGGTAAGTTCCGACCCGCACGAAAGGTGCAACGACTTGGGCACTGTCTCAACGAGAGACCCGGTGAAATTATACTACGCGTGAAGATGCGCGTTACCCGCGACAGGACGGAAAGACCCCGTGGAGCTTTACTGTAGTCTGATATTGAATGTTTGTGCAACTTGTACAGGATAGGTAGGAGCCTTAGAAGCGTGAGCGCTAGCTTACGTGGAGGCACTGGTGGGATACTACCCTTGTTGTATGAACATTCTAACCCAGGACCGTGATCCGGTTCGGAGACAGTGTCAGATAGGCAGTTTGACTGGGGCGGTCGCCTCCCAAAGAGTAACGGAGGCGCTCAAAGGTTCCCTCAGAATGGTTGGAAATCATTCATCGAGTGTAAAGGCAGAAGGGAGCTTGACTGCGAGACTTACAAGTCGAGCAGGGACGAAAGTCGGACTTAGTGATCCGGTGGTTCCGCATGGAAGGGCCATCGCTCAACGGATAAAAGCTACCCCGGGGATAACAGGCTTATCTCCCCCAAGAGTTCACATCGACGGGGAGGTTTGGCACCTCGATGTCGGCTCATCGCATCCTGGGGCTGGAGTCGGTCCCAAGGGTTGGGCTGTTCGCCCATTAAAGCGGTACGCGAGCTGGGTTCAGAACGTCGTGAGACAGTTCGGTCCCTATCCGTCGTGGGCGTTGGAAGTTTGAGAGGAGCTGTCCTTAGTACGAGAGGACCGGGATGGACACACCACTGGTGTACCAGTTGTTCCGCCAGGAGCATAGCTGGGTAGCTACGTGTGGCAAGGATAAGTGCTGAAAGCATCTAAGCACGAAGCCCGCCTCAAGATGAGACTTCCCATCATTTTAAATGAGTAAGATCCCTTACGAGACGATAAGGTTGATAGGTTCGGGGTGGAAGCGTAGTGATACGTGGAGCTGACGAATACTAATAGATCGAGGACTTAACTAAGTTTTAAGTCAAGTTGATTTGAGTTCTTATTTAGTTTTGATGGTATAA
>NZ_JBBKBG010000060.1:0-3926 GCF_037892545.1 Pseudogracilibacillus sp. ICA-222130 | reverse complement strand
CAACGGAAAAAGTACAGGAACTTGCGGAATTACGCCATATATTCGCAAGTGAAACGGAAAAAGTACGCGAACTTGCGGAATTACGCCATATATTCGCAAGTGAAACGGAAATATTACGGGAACTTGCGGAATTGTGCCATATATTCGCAAGTGCAACGGAAAAAGTATGCGAACTTGCGGAATTATGCAATATATCCGCAAGTGCAACGGAAAAGTTAAGCAAACTTGCGGAATTACGCCACATATTCGCAAGTGAAACGGAAAAAGTACAGGAACTTGCGGAATTATGCCATATTATTCGGTGGAAATCCTGCTTCCAATGTCTCTAATATTTCTCCCAATGTTTTCCCCATGCTCGCTTCCACCGCAGCAATGTAAGATCCTTCTACAATTGGCGCTTCAGCGATGACAATTTGATCATCAGCAAGCATCTCTAAGACGACTTCAGCATTCATTTTGGCACTACCTAAATCATAAAACAAAAGAACCCCGTCACCCTTATTTGCAGCATGAATAGCAGAGGAGATTTTTCCCATCGTTGTACCAATTCTTCCATCCTCTGTTCCTGCTGCTAATTCAATTGGAACTTCTTGGATTACCTGTTGAATCAATTCTTTTACACCACTAGCAATTTGAGTACTATGTGAAATTAATACGATACCTACATTAGCCACGTTGACACGCTCCTTCTTCTAATGTTTCCGCGAGTGCTTCAAATATAATATACGAGGAAGCTGCGCCAGGGTCAATATAGCCTACCGATTTTTCTTTAAAGAAACTTGCACGTCCTTTTGACGCAGCAATATGTTCGGTTTTATTTCGTGCCTCTTTTGCTGTCTGAATGATAGTACTTGCATGTAAAGCCCCGTCCTCTTGTAATTTTTCCACGACAGGTGCCCAAACATCAATCATCGTTTTTTCGCCAACTTCTGTACGACCACGTTTTTTCATACCGACAACCGCTTCATTCAATGCTTCTATAAACATTTTTTCTGTTACTATTGTTTCCCCTTTTACATGTAAAGACATACGCAAAAAAGCTGTACCGTATAAAGGTCCTGCCGCGCCACCTACTTTTGACATAATTGATAAAGCACACGCTTTTAGCATACTAGAAACTGTATCATAGGATGTCGTCTCGAGCATATTTACTGTTGCTTGAAAACCTCGTTCCATGTTTACACCATGGTCTCCATCTCCAATTGGTTGATCCAATTTCGTTAAATAACATTTATTCTCAGCTATTTTTTCGTTTATTTTTTTTATCCAACATGTTATATGCTCTTTCGTAATTTCCATTTATTTCACCCTTTTATGAACGAACAAAGAAATTTTTCGCATCAGATGGAGCATCTAATAATTCCTTCCATGCCTCATCTAACTTTAGCAATGTCACAGAACAACCACCCATTTCGAGTGCTGTCATATATTCGCCGACAAATGCTCGATATATATTGATTCCTTTTTCTCGTAAAATTTTCTCTACCTCATATTGCATAATATATAATTCCATTTCAGGGGTTGCGCCGAGCCCATTAATAAGCACAGCGACATCGTCCCCACTATGTATCTCTATATCCGCAAAAATTTTATCCAACATATATGTCGCAATTTCAGCTGCAGACATCATTTTTCTTCTTTCAATACCAGGTTCCCCATGGATTCCAATCCCAATTTCTAACTCATCTTCTTTTAATGTAAAAGTAGGTTCTCCGACTGCTGGAATCGTACAAGGACTTGTTGCAACACCAATCGATCGAACATTTTGCACAACTTGCTCTGCTACTTCCTTTATTTCTGCTAAAGACGCACCTGTTTCAGCTAATGCTCCAATAATTTTATGTACAAAGACTGTCCCAGCGATGCCACGTCGGCCAACTGTATATGTACTATCTTCCACCGCAACATCATCACGCACGATAATTTGCTCTACTTGAACACCGTCCATTTCAGCAAATTCACGCGCCATTTCAAAATTCATGACATCGCCTGCATAATTTTTAATAATTAAAAATACACCGCTTCCACTATCGACCGCTTTAATCGTCTCATAAATATCTGCCGCACTTGGAGAAGTGAACACCTCCCCAATTACAGCTGCATCTAACATCCCTTTACCAACATAGCCTGTATGTGCTGGCTCATGTCCACTTCCGCCGCCACTAATGATTGCGACCTTTCCATCTGTTGGTGCATTTTTCCGAGTAATGACATGTTTATCTTCCAGTCGTTTATATAAATGTGGAGATGTAGCAAGCATCCCTTCTATCATATGATCCACAACGTGATTTGCTTCATTTATAATTTTCTTCATCTTGCCCACCTCTTTCATAATTTATGACGTAAAGATACGCGTCGCTTCTACCGCCTTTTTCCAACCTGTATACAATGTATCTCGTTTTGATTCTTCCATCTTACATTCAAATGTATGATCTTTTTGCCATAATTGTTCAATCATTTCTTTACTTTCAAAAAATCCGACTGCCAGACCTGCTAAATATGCTGCACCGAGCGCTGTTGTTTCATTTATACTAGAACGGTCGACCGGTACATGCAATAAATCACTTTGGAATTGCATCAATAAATCATTTTTTACGACACCACCATCCACACGGAGTGATTTTAATTTCATTCCACTATCTTTCGTCATCGCATCGAGTACATCTTTCGTTTGATAGGCTAAGGACTCCAATGTCGCGCGAATAAAATGTTCTTTCGTCGTTCCACGTGTTAGACCAAATACAGCACCTCGTGCATCACTATCCCAATAAGGTGTTCCTAAGCCAACAAATGCTGGAACGACATATACACCGTCTGTCGAGTCTACACGTTCTGCATATAACTCACTATCAGCGCTATTTTTAATCATACGCATCCCATCACGTAACCATTGAATCGCTGACCCGGCAACGAAAATGCTACCTTCTAAAGCATATTCAACTTTGCCGTCCAATCCCCAAGCAATGGTCGTTAAGAGTCCATGCTTCGACTTTACCCCTTTTTCTCCCGTATTCATTAACATGAAACAACCTGTTCCATATGTATTTTTTGCCATGCCAGATTCAAAACATGTTTGCCCAAATAATGCTGCTTGTTGATCTCCCGCAATACCAGCAATTGGTACTTCTGCACCGAAGAAATGGTAATCTACCGTATGTGCATATACTTCTGAAGAAGAGCATACTTCTGGTAACATGCTTTTTGGAATCGTTAAAATATCTAGTAATTCATCATCCCATGTAAGGTCATAAATATTAAACAGTAATGTTCGTGATGCATTGGAATAATCTGTCACATGTGCTTTTCCACCAGATAATTTATAAACAAGCCATGTATCAATCGTGCCGAATAAAAGGTCTCCTCGTTCGGCTTTCTCTCTAGCTCCCTCTACATTATCCAGCACCCATTTTACTTTCGTACCAGAAAAGTAAGGGTCTAATAATAATCCTGTTTTATCTTGAAATAAAGGCTCAAGCCCAGCTTCTTTTAATTCATCACAAATACTAGCTGTTTGGCGTGATTGCCATACGATTGCATGATAAATTGGTTTTCCTGTTTCTTTATCCCAAACGACCGTTGTTTCACGTTGATTTGTAATACCGATTGCTTCTATTTGTGTTGGACGTATATCAGCTTTTCGTAATACACCCGCAATACATGCGAGAATGGACGTCCAAATTTCATTCGCATCATGTTCAACCCATCCAGGTTCTGGAAAAAATTGCTGAAATTCATGTTGTTCAAATGTAACAATTTCTCCCTTTTTATTAAATAAAATCGCTCGTGAACTCGTCGTTCCTTGATCGAGCGCTAAAATATATGTTTCGTTCATTTTTTTCATTCTCCTCTATGTCGCGACGTTTATTTAACCGCTTACTTTATTTTAACAAGTAATCGATTCGTATGCCAATAGGAAAACTAACTAG
>NZ_JBBKBG010000059.1:0-4806 GCF_037892545.1 Pseudogracilibacillus sp. ICA-222130 | reverse complement strand
TTCACTTGAATATATTTTAGTTTTAAAAATCATCTCGAATTATTAAGTTTTTATAAATTTTATGTTCAAAATGCTTTCGTCTTTCTTAAAGTATGTTAAAATATTTCTTCACATACATTGTGAAAGGAGAATAACAATGTTCCAATATAATGTCTCTTTTTTAAAAAATGATCAAGATATTTTAATGGTCAACCGTGAAACGAAACCGATGCCTGGATTATGGAATGGGATTATTAACAAACTTGAACAAAAGGATCATCCAGATGAAAGTGTGAAGCGTAAAATATTTGAAGAAACAAATTATAGTGTAGAACAGTTCTATTCGAAGGGAACATTTACGTGGAAAAACGAGCAAGGGGAATCAAAAGGGATCAATGTTTACTTATTTACTTTAGACCAAACATTGATGAAAAACAAAATCGCGAAAAGTCGTGACGGTATTTTACAATGGAAATCGATCGACTGGATTTTAGATGAAGAAAATCATGGAGTGCATCCAATTTTAAAACAAGGGATTCCAAAACTACTCGAGAAAAAAGGCATCTTAACATTTGAATATATAGACGGAAACGTTGTCCAAATACCACAAACATCACATCGTTAATTCGATGTGATGTTTGTACGTTTATCCGACGATTCTTAAACCGACAACACCAATAATAATACAACTTAAAAAAAACATCCGCTTCCAACTAGCTGATTCTTTAAAAAAGAATATACCCATTAACACAGATCCTGTCGCACCAACTCCAGACCATATGGCATACGCGACTCCTAATGAAATATCTTTAATTGCTAATGCTAAAAAGAAAAAGCCTAAGGAAAAACTAACGACGAGGAAAAATAACCAAATGTAACGTCTCTTTTGTAAATATAGATTAATAAATGTCATACCGAATATTTCACCGAAACTAGCAATGAATAAATAAAACCATGCCATGAACACACGCTCCCTATTATTCTACCTCAGCCGTTGTCAACTGAATCCCAACAACCCCAAAAATAATTAAGGATATAAATAATCCTTTTGCATATGTAAAATCCGCCCCTAATAGTACAAAATCAACTATTGCTATCGAAGCCGCGCCTAAACCAGTAAATACTGCATATACCGTTCCAGATGGGAGTTTTTCACATGCTTTAATGACAAAAATAAAACTTAAAATAATAATGATAATAGTACCTATCCACATCCATATATTGACGGAATATTTTAATCCTAACACCCAAAATATTTCAATGAATGCTGCAAGAAAAACATATATCCAACCTACTCTCATTTAAAAACACCCTTCAGATGAAAGAAGATAAAATCACCGTTTGATTTTATCTTCTTTCGTCGATTATTTACTTAAAGATTTAATGATAGGCATTATTTCCTTTAATCGTTTTACTTCATATGTTGGTGTTACTTCTGTTACATCGCGTTTATGATGATTGATCCATATCGAATCCATTCCGACACGAGAGGCACCTAAAATATCTGTCATCGGGTTATCTCCTATCATCACCGCTTCATTTTTATCGATTCCTGCAACATGTAACGCATGTTTAAAAATTTCTACACTAGGCTTTCCTTGTCCAAAATTCCCCGATATAATGATGTGATCGAAAAAAGGAGCTAACTGTGGTGACAAAGATAATTTTGTATGTTGTAAACTAGGTGCACCATTTGTAAGCATAATAAGCTTATATTCTCCTTGTAACTGTTCTAATATATCGATTGTTTCTTCATATAAGAAAATATGTTTTTTTCGTTCCGATGGAAACATTAATGCTAGTTCACTAGCTAATGCCTCATCTACAATATCCAAGTCTTTTAATCCATTAAACCAAGCTTCTTTACGGAATGAAGGCAATGTATCACGCATTAATTTGAAATCCTCTGATTCGTCACTGAATGTCCCCCACATTCCTTCGAATGTTCCGATTCCAATATTACTCGTAAAAGGATATGTAGGTAATGTTGGATAGATTTCCTGTGCATGTTTACGAACATTTTCCTCTAATGTTTCTGGATCAATCGCATATTTCTCTGTTGCTTTTTTACACGTTGCTTTAAACGCTTCACTAACGCTTTTATCGTCCCATAGTAATGTGTCATCTAAATCAAAAATGACTGCTTTTAACATTTTTCATCTACCTTCTTTTTCATTTTTAAAAAGCCCTTTCATTCATATCTTATCGATTTTATATATAAAAGTCCATAAAAATTGGATGGATAAATTTTCCATTATCCATCCGATTCTTTATCACACAAGCCATTGATAAATTTTTTGTCATAGATGAATGATATGTCCTTTAAATATTCATCCATTTTTAAACGAACCTAGATTCATTCACATTTAAAACCAAAATCCTCCACGTCTACAACTACATCTTGAACTAGAACAGGAACCACATTTTCCTCCTTCAGATTGGGTTCCTCTTACTCCTCTTGGGTTGGAATATCCTCCATTATCCCCTACGCCTCCGACACGTCCATCTCTTTCATCAATTTCTCGAACCCTCGTTTCATGGGATGTCGAATGTGGATAAGAATATACATTTCGAATGAGATGATTATTGACAACTGTTGTATGTGTTGGATATACATGGTTGATCGTCTCTTCTGTATACACATTTTTTACTTCTTCTCTTGTTGGGTGGACAATTTTTTTCTCACATCCACAACGACCATGACAATGACATCTTTTATTCATATTGATCACTCCTTTCACTTCCACTATATGTCACAAGACGTATACCGTATAAACAACATACCTAAGCCAAATTCCTAAATTATATCCCTACGTTCACACAATAGTAAAAGTTCCATCTTTCCTCACGAACAATTTATGGTATGCTAATTTTAGAAGATAAATGTAAAGGAAGGAAAGAAATATGAAAAAAGTATTAACACTTTTCTTATTAATGACTATTTTAAGCATTGCGGCCTGTAGCAATGATACTGGAAATAATGTAGATGGAGAATCATCGAAACAACCAATGGAATCAACAACCATTTCTGATAGTGTTGAACCTTTTGAAGCGATAAACCAAGATGAAAACGAAGTGTCTTTACATGATTTCGAAGGACAATGGTGGGTGGCGAATTTCGTATTTACGAACTGTACAACAGTTTGTCCACCAATGACTCGTAATATGAAAATTTTACAAGATGGCTTAGAAGAAGCTGGATTAGACGATGTACAACTCGTTTCTTTTTCCGTAGACCCTGAACGTGATACGACAGATGTGTTAAAAGAATATGGAGAAAATCATGGGGCAAATTTTGATACGTGGAACTTCCTAACTGGATATGATTTTGATACAGTAAAAAACATATCCGAAACATCATTTAAGAGTTCACTCCTCCCTCCTGGTGATGGAGATGATCAAGTGATGCATACCATATCATTTTTCTTAATAAATCCAGATGGTGAAGTCGTTGATCGTTTTGATGGTACGAAACAGGACGATATGGATTTACTCGTTGAACGTGTTAATGATTTAAAATAAAATTAAAAGCTAGAGATGCGTCCATAACATCTCTAGCTTTTTTACTACTTAATACGAATTTTTTCATTGGCATAAATGACATGTACATTTTTTATTTGTGGATTTAATGCATGAATTTGAGATACGGTCAATCCATTTATTGCAGCAATATGACTTAACGTATCACCGCGTTTTACGATGTAATATTGTTTCGTGTTTCGCATTTCAGCTGGGTTGATCCATGAACCTGGTGTCCCATTTTGATTGGTTACATTAACCATGCCATTACTTTCATTAAAAATATAATAGGTGCCAGCTTGAACTGTTCCGACACGTTGTATTCTTTCCTTTGCCTGTTTAGCCGTTCGATATGCTCCAACATTTCGTGTAACGACATATTGTTTATTAGTTGGTTGTCCACTATGTTTGTGAACAAAATAACTCCACGGTTTGTCGCTAAGAACTCTATTTAAATCAAGAGGGCCATTATATCCTGACAATCTTCCTTTATCAGTATATTGGTGAATATCACATGGAAATTTAGGTGTACTATTGACCGTCCCGTCATTCTTACCGTAATGAGGCAACCAAACCGCATCAGCTTCTTCCATCTTTAAATTGAATGACTTGTACAAATGATGCCCTACATATATCCCAACTTTTTCCGCACCGAGACGTCGTAACTCTTTTATATATGCACTAATACCGGCACGCATGTTAGACATCGATTTTTCTTCCACATCCACAAACCAAAAAGTTGGTTGGAATTGTTTTGTACGATTGTAAAAATCTCTCGCTTCTACTTTCATGTCATTTTCTGACACACCACGTACCCATGCATAGGCAGCAGTTGGTACCCCATGTTTTTGAAATGCCTCATGATGCATTTTGTAATGTCTATCGATTAAGTTAGAACCATATTGTGTACGAATAATAGCTAGGTCAATTTGTTTGGCAAGTGCATCATAATCCATTTTTGATGGTACTTGATGATGAGATACATCTAATATTACCTTCATGCTTCTCCCTCCTAAGATGATCTGTCAAGGATTTTTGACTGATCAAATAATCCAGCAGCACTTAAACCGAGTATAACACCAATCATCAGTTTATCTTGCCATATTCCATCTACGTAAATCATGCTCGCAATGATACCTAATGACAAAGATATTAACGGCAAAAACTTTTTCTTTAATGGTGTCACACGTTTCGTTAACTCCGTTAATCCAATAATTACTGCAACGAGAAATGTAAAATCATACATCATACCCCTCCTTTTATTTACTTACTATTACTATCGTATGATGTATGAGAAGAAGTGTTGTA
>NZ_JBBKBG010000058.1:0-5189 GCF_037892545.1 Pseudogracilibacillus sp. ICA-222130 | reverse complement strand
TTTTATATAAGCTCGAACAACTGCTAATTTAAATCCTAAATCATATTTCGACATACAAAACACCCCTAGAATTAGATTTGTGGTCTAACTCTAGGGGTGCACATCATTGTTGTTTACTTTTTTTAAGAATTTCCTATTAATGATTTGGATAAACTTGAAAGTGTACTAGTGGAGTATAAAAAGAAGTTACATTCAATATAGAAGATGAATTATAAATTTAAACTAAGCATGGATGCTATTTTGCTATACAATTAGTCTCTTTTTTCATCATTAATAGACTTATTTACATCATGCCAAGTGTTATGAGCCTTTTTTACGTTGTGCTGAATTGTGAAATGGCTTGAAATCAATAGTTTTGAGTTTTACTTTGCCGAATCAATTGCGTATGATTTCGTATTATTGCTTATTCCTGTTATTATTTTGTTACTTTTTTACAGAACTGCGAGAGAATTAATTTCCTTTACTTTAATCCATTTCAAATTGTTCTTTTATAGGTCTTGCCCATGCTGGTAAATAGTCTGTTTCAAACGTAATAAAATTATTATTGACCTCTAAAATAATCTTTCCGTCATCTAAGCTATTATCAATCAACACAAGTGTATCAATAATATACGCGTACCGAAATAACTGATCAAAGGATGTCTTATTTCTTCTCAGTATATCTTCGGTCGGGATATCATGACCATCTTTTTTTACTCTCAAAGCAACACGATTAATATTCTGGGTTACGTCATCTAAAGCCACATAAAACATTGTAATTTTATAGCCCTGTTCTTTTGTCTTCCGAATTTGCCGAATAACATTTTGACCCGAAAGTGTTGTCTCTATAGAAAAAATTGTTCTTTCATTGATATGTTTATGTACATTCAGTAAGTGTGGGTAAGTGTTGAATTGATAAAAGTTCACTTTCCTAGAAATATATTTCCATCGATTAAGTAACTGTCATTAAGTAAAACACTTTTAATATGAACATTGATATCATTGTATTCGGGAACAATAATGAATATTATTTTAGAGGGTTATTTTGAATTGTACGGGATTATTTTATTAACCATTTGAGGCTTATTCTGATTCAAGTTATTGCGTGTGATTGTTCCCTTCTTTTTATTTATGATACCTTTTTTGTTACCTTTTCATTAAAAAACGAGGTCTGCCCTCTGGCAAACCCCGTCATACCAACCTTTATTTATTTAGACTTACATCATGCCCGGCATTCCGCCGCCCATGCCCATGCCACCCATATCAGGCATTCCTGCTCCGCCTTCTTCTGGGATATCTGCTACAACCGCTTCGGTTGTTAAGAACATCGCTGCAACAGATGCTGCATGTTGTAATGCTGAACGAGTTACTTTCGTTGGGTCAACGATTCCAGCTTCAACCATATTTACCCACTCGCCATCAGCAGCGTTGAATCCAACGCCAACGTCTTCGCCTTTTAGACGTTCAACGATGATAGAACCTTCTAAACCAGCGTTTTCAGCAATTTGACGTACAGGCTCCTCTAACGCACGAAGAACGATTTTTGCTCCTGTCGCTTCGTCACCTTGTAACTCTAAGTTAGCTACTTTTTCGTATACGTTTACTAGTGCAGTTCCCCCACCAGAAACGATACCTTCTTCTACAGCTGCACGTGTAGAGTTTAAAGCATCTTCCATACGTAATTTACGCTCTTTTAATTCTGTTTCAGTTGCTGCACCAACTTTGATAACCGCAACTCCACCAGCTAATTTAGCTAAGCGCTCTTGTAATTTTTCTTTATCAAAATCAGATGTTGATGCTTCTGCTTCCGAACGAATTTGTCCAACACGAGCTTCAATTGCATTCGTATCTCCAGCACCTTCAACGATTGTCGTATTCTCTTTTGATACAACTACTTTATCAGCTGTACCTAACATTGTAATATCTGTTGTTTTTAAGTCTAATCCTAAATCTTCTGTAATTACTTGACCACCTGTTAAAATCGCAATATCTTCTAACATCGCTTTACGACGGTCACCGAATCCAGGAGCTTTTACTGCAACAGCATTAAACGTACCACGTAATTTGTTTAACACTAATGTAGCTAATGCTTCCCCTTCAATATCTTCAGCAATAATTAAGATTGGCTTACCTTCTTGAACAACTTGTTCTAATAATGGTACTACGTCTTGAATATTTGTAATCTTTTTATCTGTAATTAAGATGTATGGATTTTCTAATACTGCTTCCATCTTATCTTGGTCAGTAACCATATAAGGGGAAGAGTATCCACGGTCAAACTGCATACCTTCTACAACATCTAATTCTGTTTCAAATCCTTTTGATTCTTCAATTGTAATTACACCGTCGTTTCCAACACGATCCATCGCTTCTGCAATTAACTTACCTACTTCTTCGTCTCCAGAAGAAATTGCTGCAACTTGAGCGATTGATTCTTTATCTTCTACAACTTTTGTAATATCTTTTAATCCTGTTACCGCTTCATTCACTGCTTTTTCAATACCACGGCGGATTCCAACTGGGTTCGCTCCAGCAGTTACGTTTTTTAGTCCTTCACGGATCATTGCTTGTGCTAAAACTGTCGCAGTTGTTGTTCCATCCCCTGCTACATCATTTGTTTTAGAAGCTACTTCAGATACTAACTGTGCACCCATGTTTTCATATGCATCTTCTAATTCAATTTCTTTTGCAATTGTTACACCGTCATTTGTAATTAACGGAGCACCGAATTTTTTATCTAATACAACATTACGTCCTTTAGGTCCTAATGTTACTTTTACCGCATTTGCTAATTTATCTACACCATTTAATAATGCTTTACGAGCATCTTCATTAAATTTAATTTCTTTAGCCATAATTAATAAGTACCTCCTTAAAATATTTACAACCGAATATATGTGTATGTTTTAGCCAATAACTGCTAAAATGTCGCTTTCACGTAAAATTAAATATTCTTTTCCTTCGTATGATACTTCTGTACCCGCGAATTTAGAAAAGATGATTTGATCATTCTCTTTCACTTCAAGAGCAACTCTTTCACCGTTTACAATAGCTCCTGAACCTACTGCTACAACTTTACCTTCTTGTGGTTTTTCTTTAGCTGAATCTGGTAATACGATACCACTTGCAGTTGTTGCCTCCTGCTCTACTAATTCAATAACTACACGATCCCCTAATGGCTTAATCATGTAAAAAAACCTCCTTAACCCGATAGCAATTTTTATTTTTATTAGCACTCACACTCACTGAGTGCTAATTCCAATTCTTATATTAAATAATTATAGAAAAAATTGCAAGCATTTTATCACTATTTTCTAATTCTTAATACAATTTCAATATAAAACTGACCGCCAAAATTAATTTTCCCATTTAAACCTTATATGGCGTTGGAGTGAGTTAAACGTTCTGCATTCTGTTGTATCGCATCCACTTTCTATTTCATCGCATCCGTTAGCGCGATCGTTGCATCTAATTTTCGTTTGTTGCATCTCTTTTCGCAATCATTGCATCTAATTTTCATTTGTTGCATCTGCTTCCGCGTTCATTGCATCTGATTTTCTTTCGTTGCATCTGTTTGAGCAATCATTGCATCTGATTTTCATTTGTTGCATCTGCTTCCGCGTTCGTTGCATCTGAATTTCATTTATTGCATCTATTTTCGCAATCATTGCATCTAATTTTCATTTGTTGCATCTGCTTCCGCGTTCATTGCATCTAATTTTCTTTCGTTGCATCTCTTTTCGCAATCATTGCATCTGATTTTCTTTTATTGCATCTGCTTCTGCATTCATTGCATCCAATTTTCGTTTGTTGCATCTGCTTTCGCATTCATTGCATCTAATTTTCTTTCGTTGCATCTGTTTTCGCGTTCATTGCATCCGCCTTGCATTTATTGCATCTCTTTTCGCGTTCATTGCATCCGCCTTGCATTTATTGCATCTGCTTCCGCGTTCATTGCATCCGCCTTGCATTTATTAAATCTATTTCCGCGTTTTTCCCTACACTCCATTGAATATATTTTCCACTTCGTCACTTTTTTTAACTCTTATTACATCTGTTTTTTCCTATTTTTATGATATGATGATTTTATGAACATATAGTAGATAGAAAAAGGGGTTTTGTCTTTTGTTTCCGAAAAAATATTGGTTTGTTTTATTAACATATTTCCTTATGTTTGTGTTTACCGCATTTGCACCGCTTCTTTTACATTTTGGTTTAGGAATCGATGGATCAAGTTCCATTGTATATGCGAATGTGATTGGGTTTATTGGTGCGTTAATAATCGTCCTCTTATTAATGAAGGAATTTTTAGCACAGGAAAAAAGAGAATTCCCTATTTCAGCTGGGACAATTATTGGTTGGACATTTTTAGGATTAATTATGGCGTATGCATCGCAAATTATTGCAGCGACGATTGAAACGGATTTACTCGGCATTAAAGCTGGATCAGAAAACACAGAAATGATCGTTGACTTTGCTCGTCAAAGTCCATTATTCATTATAGTCCCTGCTATCGTAGGTCCGATATTAGAAGAGCTAGTTTTCCGAAAAATTTTATTCGGTACATTTTATAAAAGATGGAATTTTCTAGTTGCCGTCATTTTATCATCACTTATTTTTGCGGTACTACATATGGATCTAGTTCATACATTAATTTATTTTGCAATGGGTGTTGTGTTCGCATTCTTATACGTTAAAACGAAGCGGATTATCGTACCAATCCTCGTGCACATGTTAATGAACACGATTGTCGTAGTAACACAATTATCAATTGACCCAGAGTTATTGAAAGAACTACAAGAACAAGCATCATTCATCTTTTTTGGAGGGTAATCATTCATGAAAATGGGCATTTTTTATCTCGTACTCGGAGCACTATTTACGTACATGGCGGTTGTAAGCATCACAGACTCCATTTGGAATATCACAACCATTTTATTATTAGTTGTGGCCGCACTCGACTTTGGTGTAGGTTTCCGTTATATCAAAACGAGTATTGCAAATCGTAAAGGCGAATAAATTACAAATTAACTTGGGCAAATCAAAGGTGAATTAATTTTTTCCATAAACGAAGTCCAAGCATAACAAAAAAACAGCACAACTTTGATGTGCACCCCTAGAGTTAGACCACAAATCTAATTCTAGGGGTGTTTTGTATGTCGAAATATGATTTAGGATTTAAATTAGCAGTTGTTCGAGCTTATATAAAT
>NZ_JBBKBG010000057.1:0-5681 GCF_037892545.1 Pseudogracilibacillus sp. ICA-222130 | reverse complement strand
GTATATGGAAAATCGGAGGACGAATGAGACAAAACCACGTGTTAACTTTATCTAAATTAGTTTAGTTTTATACCTATTTTTTGTAGTTCCAATTACCTAACGAAAATGACTAATATATAATTTCTTTTATGAACACAATAAGCCCTTTCCCATATAGCAAATAAAACTAAAAAGTGATATTATTTTTATAACGATATAATTATATTGGAGGATAAAATGACAAACAATCGAACGACGATTTTTGCAGATGGCGATACGTATTATGTGGAACCGAATAAAGATGAGCGAATTTTTGCGATGCTTATTTATTTAACGAGTTTTTTCACCACGATTATTGGACCTCTTATTATTTGGCTATTAAAAAGGGACGATTCAAAGTTTGTAGATTTTCACGGAAAAAACTATCTTAACTTTTTGATTTCATTCGTCATTTATGGAATTGTTGCAGTTATTTTGAAAGTCTTATTAATTGGATTTATTTTATTTCCCATTGTTGGATTTTTAGTCATCATCTTTACGATTATTGGTGCAATAAAAGCCTATCAAGGAGAATGGTATAGAATTCCGTTTACCATTAAGTTTATACGATAACATGAACATATGTTAGGTTCTAACATAAAATAGACAGGGGGACTGAAGCATATGCAAAACATTGGAAAAGATACACAGATATATACAGAAATGTTAGAGAAATTTTTGCAAACGAATGATGAAAAGTATTTAATGAAAGCGAAGGTAATGAGTTCCTCTTTTGTGAATCGAAATATTTTCCCAGAAGAGATTGTCCGTATACATATGAAAGCGATGGACTCTATTTACGGTGAAACAGCTGGTGAATACAAACAATCCTTGCAATTTTTATTGGAATCATTAATTGCATACCGTGTTGCAAATAGTAAATTCGAACAATTAAACACAGAGCGCCTTGAATTAAAATCGGAAATTCAGGTTGCGGCAAATATGCAAAAAACATTACTAAAAACAGAAATTCCTACATATAAAACGTTAGATATCGGAGCTATTAGTGTCCCATATCGTCAACTGAACGGAGATTACTACCATTTTACAGAAGGCGAAGATGGTATTTTAAACTTTGGAATTGCAGACGTCATTGGAAAAGGGGTGCCTGCAGCACTAAGCATGTCGATGATTAAATATGCGATGGATATATTTTATGATGAATCTATGTGTCCACCAACAGTGCTTCGGAATTTAAATCATATTGTGGAACGAAATGTCACGGCGAATATTTTTATTACGATGTTATTTGGACAGTATAATTTAGCGACAAATGTCTTTAAATTTGCCTCGGCTGGACATGAACCTGGTTTTATTTATCGGAAAGAAACGGATCGTTACGAGGAAATGGAAGCAAAAGGAATTGTGCTTGGTGTAGTGAAAAAAGCGCAATATGAGGAATATACGTTAGAAATTGAAGTAGGCGATAGCATCATTTTGTTAACAGACGGTGTAACAGAGTGTAAACGAGGCGATCGTTTCATTACAAAGCAAGAATTAATAGAAGTAATTCAAAAGTTTTCTCACTTGTCGGCACAGAAACAAGTAGAGAGTGTGTACAATTACTTTAAACAAATGGAAGATTTTCAATTAAAAGACGACTTTACATTATTAATTATTAAAAGATTTGTTTAATCTTTTGGTAGTTTGGGTATAACAGTATTGAAGATGGAGTAGGTGAAAAAAGAGGTGACGACAATGAATTTAAACATAGACATAAAGGACGAAGGGAAAAAATCAATCGTACAATTATCCGGGGAAATTGACGTATATACCGCCCCAGCATTAAGAGATAAATTAATCCCGTTAACAGAAAAAGCAGGACATAAGATTAAAATAGATTTGGAAAATATTTCATACTTAGATAGTACAGGTCTAGGTGTGTTTATAAATGCATATAAATCATCGAAACAACATAATAGTATAATAGAAATTATTCATGTAAAGGATCGTGTATTAAGATTATTCCAAGTGACCGGATTACATGAAATAATGAATGTCGTACCGAAATGATCGTTCAGGAGGGAAGATAAAGATGACGCAGTTTGATTTTATTGAAATGAAAATTCCGGCAAAACCGGCTTATGTCGGGGTTGTTCGTTTAACAATTTCTGGAATTGCTAGCCGTATGGGCTTTTCATATGAAGCAATTGAAGATTTAAAAATTGCTTTATCTGAAGCAGTGACGAACGTTGTCACACATGCTTATGAGAAGGAAGATCGTGGAGAAGTAAGAATTGGTTTTGGAGTGTATGCAGACAAAATTGAAATGATGGTAGCGGATCAAGGAGAGAGTTTCAATTTTGAAGATGTAAAAAATCGCATCGGCCCGATGAATCAAATAAATGAAATGAAACCCGTAACTCAAATGCGTGAAGGGGGTTTTGGACTGTATTTGATTAACGCCTTAATGGATAAAGTTGAAATTAATAACGAGTATGGTGTCGTAGTATTAATGACAAAGTTTCTCGATGAAACTGGGGTGGAAGTCGATGACAAAGTCCAAACAACAAACTGAAGAAGACGAAGTATACCGTTGGATTGAGCTTCTCCAACAAGAATCAGATAATGAGATAGTAAAAGAAAAATTAGTCCTTCATTTTGAAGGGCTTGTTCATTCTTTAGCACGCAAATATTCTCAGAGCCGGGGAAATCATGAAGATTTAGCACAAGTTGGGATGATTGGTTTATTAATGGCTGCGGAACGTTTTGATCCGGAATTCGGTAAAACGTTTGAAGCATTTGCCATCCCGACGATTATCGGCGAAATAAAACGTTATATTCGTGATAAAACGTGGAGTGTTCATGTTCCCAGGCGTATTAAAGAATTAGGCCCAAAAATTAATCGTGCGGTAGAAACATTGACGAATGATTTACAGCGATCCCCGACAGTACAAGATATAGCGTCTTACCTTGAAGTGACAGAAGAAGAAGTGCTAGAGACGATGGAAATGACAAAAAGTTATCGCGCTTTATCTGTCGATTATAAACATGAATCAGATGGAGAAGGGAACACGGTTTCCATTTTAGATTTAGTCGGTTTAGAAGACGAATATTATGAAAAAGTTGATTTACATATGGTGTTAGAAAAAATTTTTCCAGTGTTGGACAACCGTGAACAAGAAATATTAAAACTCATTTTCTTTGAAAATTTAAGCCAAAAAGAAGTTGGGGAATTATTAGGTATTTCACAAATGCATGTGTCTCGTTTACAACGTAAAGCATTGAAAAAATTAAAAGATGAATTGGAAAAAGGTCGAGGCGAAGTTTCAACGGTTGAATAAGAAGAGGTTGGAGAAATGTACACTCCAATCTCTTTTTTGTGATAGGGGATTCCTATGATAAAATAGGATGATGGAAGGAGAATGCAAAATGAGCGATCAAACGCATGTAATGGAATTAGTAGCGAAAGAATTACAATTAAAACAAGCGATTGTACAACAAGTAATCCAGTTATTAGACGAAGGAAATACGGTGCCATTTATTGCTCGTTATCGTAAGGAAGCAACTGGTGGACTAGATGAAGTGCAAATAAAAGATATTCAAGACCATTGGCAATATGCCGTCCAATTGGCAGAACGAAAAGAAGAAGTGATTCGTTTAATTGATGAACAAGGAAAATTGACAGAGGAATTACAAAAAGATATTGAAACGGCAACAAAGCTACAACGAGTGGAAGATTTATATCGTCCATATCGTCAAAAACGTCGTACCCGTGCAACTATTGCAAAGGAAAAAGGTTTAGAGCCATTAGCAGAACAGATTTTTACACAGTCAATCGACAATATAGAAGCGATCGCGGAATCATTTTTCTCTGAAGAGCATGAACTGTCTACGGTAGAAGACGTACTTGCGGGAGCAAGCGACATTATAGCGGAGTGGATTTCAGATGATCCAGCATACCGTGATTACATACGTGAAACGACTTGGAAATTAGGGACGATCGAAACAGCCGTAAAAAATGCAGAAAAAGATGAGAAGGAAATTTTCAAAATGTACTATGAATACGATGAGGCGATCCGTTCTCTCGTGTCCCATCGTACGTTGGCGATTAACCGTGGGGAAAAAGAAGATGTCCTTCGCGTGAAAGTAGTAGCACCAGAAGAAAAAATTATGCAATTTTTACAAAGAAAAGTGATTGGAAAAGTGCAGTCAGAGGATTGTGCTAAATTATTGGAAGTGGCGATGGAAGATAGTTATAAACGTTTAATTGAGCCGTCGGTTGAACGAGAAATTCGTGCACGTTTAACGGAAACAGCTGAAACACAGGCGATTAATGTTTTCTCAGAGAATTTACGTAATTTATTATTACAACCACCGTTAAAAGGTCGTGTGATACTAAGTGTCGACCCAGCATTTCGTACTGGTTGTAAGTTAGCGGTCGTCGATGAAACAGGAAAAATGTTAGAAGTAGGGGTCATGTTCCCGACAGCACCTCGAAATGATGTAAAAGGCGCTGAAAAAATTGTGCTAAATTTAGTCGAGAAATATCCGATTAAATTAATTGCTATTGGAAATGGAACTGCTTCACGTGAGACGGAACAATTTATTGCGGATGTCATTGATCAAAATAATTTAGATATACCTTATATCATTGTCAATGAAGCTGGGGCAAGTGTTTACTCTGCTTCTGAATTGGCTCGAGAAGAGTTTCCAGATTTAGAGGTGGAAGAACGAAGTGCCGTGTCGATCGGAAGAAGAGTTCAAGATCCACTTGCAGAATTAGTAAAAATTGATCCAAAATCAATTGGTGTCGGACAATACCAACATGATGTAAGTCAAAAGGAATTAACGCAATCCCTTGATTTCGTCGTAGAAACAGCTGTAAACCAAGTCGGTGTGAATGTGAATACTGCTTCAGCTTCCTTGTTAGAGCATGTCGCTGGTTTAAGTAAAACGATTGCGAAAAATATCGTCGTCGCTCGTGAGGATTTAGGCAAATTTTCAAATCGAACACAATTGAAAAAAGTTCCACGTCTTGGACCGAAGACATATGAGCAGAGTATTGGTTTCTTACGTGTCATTGATGGTGCCAATCCACTTGATATGACACCGATCCACCCTGAAAGTTATGATGTAACGAAAGCATTGTTGACAGAAATCGGATTTTCTCTAGATGATGTAGGTTCTGATGAGGTTCGTGAAGCATTGGCAAAAGTAGATTTAAATGTATTAGCAGAAAAATTGACTGTTGGTGTACCAACATTACAAGATATTGTGGAAGCATTAAGTCGTCCTGGTCGTGATTTACGTGATGATTTCCCACAACCAATTTTAAAGCAAAAAGTGTTATCGTTAGAAGATTTAGAAGCAGGAATGGAAATGGAAGGAACCGTTCGTAATGTCGTTGACTTTGGTGCGTTCGTCGATATTGGAGTTGGACAAGATGGACTCGTTCATATTTCAAAATTAGCCAATCATTTTGTGAAACACCCAATGGATGTTGTCTCGGTTGGTGAAGTGGTAACTGTTTGGGTGGACGAAGTAGATGTGAAACGTGGCCGCATTGCTTTAACTATGCTACAAGCAGCAAAATAAAATTTTATCCCCTTCATGTGAGAGTTCGTGACCCACATGAAGGGGATTTTTGTATCTAAATTCGCGTTCGCTGCATCTGAATTTTGTTTATTGCATCTGTTTTTGCATTTGTTGCATCTGAATTT
>NZ_JBBKBG010000056.1:0-6838 GCF_037892545.1 Pseudogracilibacillus sp. ICA-222130 | reverse complement strand
TTCGTTTTACGCCTTTTCGGATTTATAGATCCAGTTGTTTTTTCAAATCTTTTGGTATATCAATTTTAGTATCATTAAAATCTTTAAATTCATTCCAAATATCGAATTTAATTTTACCTGCGTCTGCATCTGCAGATATATTAATTAATAATTCTTCCATGAATAACGTATCTTTTTGGAACGTAGCTTCCACTTCAACTGTCGTTTCTGTTTCTAAATCGGCTCCAGTGAGGGATAAATTATAAACATCTTGGAAAATGTAAAAAATATCTTTTGCTGGACCACTATATGTTGCAATATATTTATTATCCTTTTCTTCCACTTCTGCATGTTCTCCAAAATCTCTTACCGCTTCAATAATATTATAGTATGTTGTACCGCTTGATTTCAGTGAACCTGCAGGTAAAGGAGTGCCATTATCTTGCCATGTATTTCCATCTGACACATACTGTGCCCCATCATAAAATACGGCGTGTTGGAATGTTTCACCGTTAGAATTTTTTTCAATGAGTTCTATATTTCCTTCATCATTTTTTTCATCAATTCTTCCGATAACGGCTACAGAAGATTTATCTCTACCACCTGGTGAATTAATTAAAATATCCATTCCCATATCCATATCATATATTTCTACATTGTCGCGACTTTCAAAGATTTGTTGGAATAGGGACGCTGTATCGTCATTCGTATTTGTCTCTTCGTTATTATTGTTATGATCGTTGTTTACATCATTATTTTCATTGTTTTCATTTTCGTTCTTATTTTCATCTACTTCATTCTGTTCGTTATTGTTTTCGTTATTCTTGTCGTTGACTTCTTTATTGTCAGATTGACAAGCAACTAGAAAAATAATGAGAAATAAAGACATGAAAATCGTAATCAAATTTTTTTGCATAAAATCAGCCTCTCAATTTCTTTATAATGTAATAGTTATTTTGTTTAGTATAAGGTTACGTGTAAAAGTTTTCCAATGAACTTATATAAAAAAGCGAGAAATAGTTCTCGCTAATCATGTAAAATATTATAGAATCGTTCGTATTTCCCACAACTCTGGGAAGAAATACTGATCGAGTACTTTCTTTAAATAAGAGACTCCACCAGAACCACCGGTTCCTTTCTTAAACCCAATTATTCGTTCGACTGTTTTCATATGACGGAAGCGCCATTGTTGGAATAAATCTTCTACATCAACAAGTTCTTCAGCCAACTCGTATAATTCCCAATATTTATCAACGTTTCGGTAAACAGTAAGCCAAGCTTGTCTTACACTTTCATTGGAACGATGGGACACACTAACATCACGGTTTAATACTTCTTCATCAATTGGAAGCCCTGCTCTTTTTAATGCTTGAATCGATACGTCATAAATACTTGGTGCATCATGTGCTGCTTGCAATATTTCTAATAGTTTTGGATCTTTTTCATAAATGTGTAACACATGTTCTGTTTTATAACCGAGAGAAAATTCGATGATACGGTTTTGGAAAGACTGGAAACCAGATGCACTACCAAGTTTATCACGGAATTCCATATATTCGGATGGGGTTAAGGTGGATAGAACGTCCCACACGTTTTTTAATTGGACTTGTATTTTCGATACTCGTGCTAATTTTTTAAATGCTTCTTGTAAACGATCCTGTTCAATATCTTTCGTGGCGGATTGTATTTCATGAATAATTTGCTTCATCCATATTTCACTAACATGGTGTACGGAAATAAATAACATTTCATCATGGTGATCACTTAGTGGATGATGGCTATTTAACAAGGTGTCCAGTCCTAAATATTCACTGTATGTCATTTTTTCTTTAAAATCTGTTTCAATTGTTTCTTCATTTTTAAAAGCTTCGTGTTCATTTAACATAATGGTTCCTCCTCTTAAACAAAAAGGCTGTATGCGCTAACATTTTCTTTTAAAAAAACACACAGAAATTATGCTGCGCAATATTTTTTACTGTAATAGAAACTTGCATTCATAACCTACTTTATTATACATTAAAATTATAATTTAATGTAGAAACTGTGTCAATTTGGCATTCGGAAAAGCATTTTAATAGATGACATTTGAAGAAAGAGGAGTAGATAAAATGGAAGCGAATTCATTCGAGGTAACAGAGTCATTTGCGAAACAATTGGATGAAAAAGATGCCCTTGCAGCTTATAAAGAAGAATTCTATGTGAAAGAAAAAGAGTATTATATGAATGGAAATTCCTTAGGGTTGTTATCTAAACGGAGTGAAACAGCATTATTAGATGCATTAGAGGATTGGAAAGCATATGCGATTGATGGTTGGTTGCAAGCTGACCCAGCATGGTTTTATATGTCGGAACAATTAGGGGAATTGACGGCACCACTCATTGGCGCCAAAAAAGAGGAGACGATTGTGACAGGTTCGATTACGACGAATATTCATCAATTAGTGGCGACATTTTTTCAGCCGACAGAGACAAAAAATAAAATTTTAGCAGATGAATTAACGTTTTCCTCAGATATTTATGCACTGCAAAGCCAGTTGCTTTTACGAGGTTTACAGCCAGAAACACATTTAGTTCGTGTATCGAGTGAAGATGGCTCGACATTGTCAGAAGAAAAAATTATCGAAATGATGACAGATGATGTCGCACTTATTTTATTGCCTTCTGTACTTTATCGGAGTGGCCAAATTTTAAATATGGAAAAATTAGCATTTGAAGCGAAACGCCGTAATATTATGATCGGTTTTGATTTAGCCCATTCCATTGGTGCACTTCCACATCAATTACATGATTGGGGAGTTGATTTTGCGATGTGGTGTAATTATAAATATTTAAATAGTGGACCAGGAGGTGTTGGGGGCTTATTCGTTCATGAGAAACATTTAGGGACAACACCTGGGTTACGTGGTTGGTTCAGTTCAGATAAGGAGAAACAATTTGATTTAGCCCATGATTTTGTTCCAGCACAAACAGCAAGTGCATTCCAATTAGGGACTCCTCATGTGTTATCGCTGGCACCATTAAAAGGTTCGTTGGAGATGTTTAATGAAATAGGAATTGAAAATGTACGTGCGAAATCACTTCGTCTAACAGCGTATATGATGTATTTAATCGATCATGAATTAGCTGGATTTGGATTTGAAATTACCAATCCACGAGAAGCGAACAGACGTGGCGGACATATCAGCTTAGCACATAAAGAAGCTGCGAGAATTTGTAAGGCGTTAAAGGATGCAGGAGTTATTCCAGATTTTAGAGCACCGAATGTGATTCGTTTATCACCAATTGCATTGTACACGTCTTATCATGATGTATGGATGGTCGTGCAAATATTAAAAACGATTATGGGAGAAGAAACTTATAAAAAGTATGAAAACAAACGTGATGTTGTGGCATAAGGATGTGTTTCGATGAAGGATCATTTCAAAAAGATATTTTATGGAAAGGATAGAGAACAATTCGGGGAACTACGGTTGCCTGAGAAGGGGGATGGCCCTTTTCCAATGATCGTTATTATTCATGGGGGATTTTGGAAACAGGCATATGATTTAAAGCATATCCGACCATTAGCAAACGCATTTACAAAGCATGGGTTCGCGACATGGAATATAGAATATCGTCGTGTCGGTCATGTAGGAGGTGGTTGGCCGGGGACGTTTGCAGATGTGAGTGCAGCATTGCAATACGTCGAAAAGCTAGCACCATTATATCCGATTGATATGGAGCGGGTTGTTACATTAGGACATTCTGCTGGAGGGCATTTGGCATTATGGGCGGCTGCTCAAGAAAACATACCTGAAAATAGTCCAATCCGTTTTGAAAAAAATCCACTTCCAGTAAAAGGAGTACTTAGTCTAGCTGGAATTAGTCATTTGGAAACGATGTATCAAATCCATCATTGGGAAGAAAAGTTATTTGGTTCAGATGTGAACCCGACACGTGATCTGCTTGGTGGAACACCAGCACAATATAAAGAAAGATATGAGCACGGATCACCGAGTACATTATTACCGATTTCGTCCAATATCGTGCTCATCCACGGTGAATTAGATATTGCAGTTCCATTTGCGATGAGTAAAAAGTTTGATGAACGAGCACATGCAACGGGGACGAAGGTGGAACTCATCCCTTTTCCAGATTTAGAACATTATGCTATCATCCAACCGGATACAAAATCCTGGCCAGTATTGTTAGAGAAAGTGAAAGAGATTTTTAGAGAATAGTATTCACATTCCTTATTTATATGATAGGTATAAGTAAAGGTCTTGTATTTTACACTATTTTTGATAATATGGAAGTAATTCAATATACGTATCACAGGGGGAGCAATTTTTGCTGAGAGTGGACAATGTCCAGACCCTTCGAACCTGTTTAGTTAATACTAACGTAGGGATGTGGTGACACGAGGAATGGGATGCCCATTCTTATTTGCCTCTATGGATACGCGTTGAACAATATCATAGGGGGTTTTTTATGTGAAAAAGTTTTTACCATTACAGGCGATGCTCGAGGTAGCGATTTTTGCTGCATTAGCCATGTTGATCGATTTATTGCCAGGAATTAAGCCGATTCCATCCATTTCGATTTCATTAGCGATGGTACCAATTTTTATTGTTGCATTTCGTTGGGGTGTGAAAGCTAGTTTTATTTCTGGATTTATTTGGGGAATTTTGCAAATCGTTACTGGAGATGCATGGATTTTAACTCCATTACAAGCGTTTATCGAGTATTTTGTCGCTTTTAGTTTTATTGGTTTTGCAGGTTTAATGATGGGCGTCGTGCAAAATGCGGTTCGTTCCCAAAATCGTCCCAAGCTAATTATATCTGTTTTGGTTGGAGTGCTGATTGGAAGTATTGGTCGTTATTTCTGGCATTTTATTGCGGGAGTTGTTTTCTTTGCAAATTATGCAGAGGAAGCGGGTCAAACACCAATTTACTTCTCATTTGTTACGAATAGTATTACGATGACAGCGAACTTTATTGGTTGTGCAATAGTAATTATTTTAATTTTAATGGTTCGTCCAACATTTTTAACGATGAACAAACCAGTAGAAGCAAATAGAAAAGTTTCATAATTGTTTATTGCCAAAAATGGTCTCGGAAAAAATGGATCTTTGATGAAAGTTAAATAGGGAGCTACCGTCTGTATTGTAAGACGGTAGCTTTTTATATGTTGTATAGATCTTAGCCAAGCTTATTATGGATGAAATTTTAATATAATATATTCCATTTACATTTGCTTCTCCTATTTTGATTCCATCCATTTCGAAAATCTGGTACTTTACGGTCCATAGATTGAAATGCTACATTTTATTTAATAAATGTAAGCGCTAACAAAAGAAGGGGAGCGATCATCAGTGGATATTAAACATACACACAAATTCAAAGCATTAAGTGTGCAACAGGTGTGGGATACCATCCAAAATCCGGAAGTATTAAAAGCAGTATTACCAGGTTGTAAAACATTTGAAGAAGTAGGCGATGAGCAATATAAAGCTGTACTCGGAATTAATATGGGACCAATTAAGGGAGAATTTACGTCAGATGTAGAACAAGTCGATAAAAACGAACCGACATCTTATCGTCTCCTTGTAAAGGCGAGTGGAAAACCAGGTGAAATGGATGCTAATGCGTTAATGGAATTGAAAGAGGTAAATGGAAATACAGAGTTAACATGTACAGCAGATGTTGCGACAACAGGATTAATGGCAACGATTGGTCAAAGAATGATTGGTGGTGTAGCGAAAGTAGTTTTAAAGCAATTTTTTAAAGATATAGAGAAAAAAGCAAAACAATAAAAATTTATGTGGAGGTGCCTGTATGTCAAATCTTGTGAATGTTACTGTGACGATTAATGGAGAAGAACGTTCGGCAGAAGTGGAACCACGTATGTTACTCGTTCATTTTATTCGTGATGTATTAGGGATTACCGGATCACATATCGGTTGTGATACAAGCCAATGTGGGAATTGTACGATTTTAGTAGATGGACGAGCAGCAAAATCTTGTACTTTATTAGCGATCCATGTGGATGGATCTGAACTTATTACGGTAGAAGGATTAGGGACAGTTGACAACTTACACCCTGTGCAACGAGGGTTCTGGGAAGAGCATGGATTGCAATGTGGATATTGTACACCAGGTGCAATGATCGCAAGTATTGAATTATTAGCACAGAATCCAACACCGACAGATGAGGAAATTAGAGAAGGATTAGAAGGAGTTATTTGCCGTTGTACGGGATATGAATTTATCGTAAATGCGGTTAGAAGAGCATCGGAAATTATGAGAGAAGAAAATACAGTGAAAGGAGTGAAATAATCGATGAGTAAACTAGTTGGACAACGAATGAAACGTAAGGAAGATCCAAAACTTATTACGGGGAATGCGACATACTTAGATGATTTGAACATTCCGAATTTATTACATGCATTCATCGTCAGGAGTCCACATCCACATGCTCATATTAAAAGCATTCATAAAGATAAGGCGCTCGCACACCCAGGAGTTGTGGCAGTGTATACCGGGAAAGATTTGGAAGGGAAAATCAATCCCGTACCAACTTCGTGGAAAGTTCCTGGAATGAACTTAATTGAAACGAAACAATATCCTTTAGCGATCGATACGGCAAGATATGTCGGAGATGGTGTTGCAATGGTTATTGCAAGTGACCGTTATGTAGCAGAAGACGCGGCAGAATTAGTGGAAGTTGAATATGAAGTATTGCCATCCATTTCCAATCAAAAAGAAGCGCGAAAAGAAGGGGCTCCACAAATTTATGAAGAGGTACCAAATAATACGGCTTTTACGTATATTGCAGGTGAAGTAACAGACGCCGATATTGATGAGGCGGAAGTAGTTA
>NZ_JBBKBG010000055.1:0-7536 GCF_037892545.1 Pseudogracilibacillus sp. ICA-222130 | reverse complement strand
AATTGTTTCGTCGTTTTTTCTTTGCTACGATAGAACTAAGAGCATGATGGAGGGGATAGTATTGGATACATTAACGGAAATGTTAAAAGAATCTTCTTACACCATTGTTTTCACTGGTGCCGGAATGTCAACAGAAAGTGGTTTACCAGACTTCCGATCCAAAGACCGTGGATTATGGGAAAAATTCAATCCAAGTGAATTAGCAAATGTACATGCATTAGTACACAACACAGAAGAATTTACAGAGTTTTATCAATATCGGCTATCAGAAATTAATAAATATGAGGCACATAAAGGACATCATATATTAGCGGACTGGGAAAAATCCGGTCGTATTAAAGGGATCATCACACAAAATGTTGATGCTTTTCATTCTGATGCTGGAAACGAAAATGTCATGGAATTACACGGATCTTTTCGCGTATTCCATTGTCATACATGTAAGAAAGAATTTACGAGAGATGTTTATGTAAAAGGTATATCTACATGTGAATGTGGTGGCACGATTCGTCCAGGCATCGTCTTATTCGGAGAGAATTTACCAGAAGATACGTTTCGACGTGCTGAAATAGAAGCCAAAAAAGCCGATTTATTTATCGTACTAGGATCTTCCTTATCTGTTTCACCCGCAAATATGTTTCCATTAATCGCAAAAGAGCATGGTTCAAAGCTCATCATTGTGAATCGTGAACCAACAGAATATGATCGTTTTGCAGATGTCGTTATCCAAGATAAAAGTATTAAAGAAGTATTGATAGAAATAGATCAGCAGTTATAGCTATCTTTTAATCCATAAAAAAGGTAATGAGTGTCTCATAGAAAGATACCCATTACCTTTTTACTTATCCTAAATTTATATTTGGTGGTTCTTTTATGTCATCAATAACATGGTCTTCTTTTATCCGTACTTGGTGACTTTCTCCACCACATACGAACTTAAACATGCCATTATTAAAGTCAGTTCCGATTTCTTTATAGAAAACACCTTCAAATAAGTTCGCTTTTGATTTTGTAAAAGATAACACAAACCCTTGCTCGTCCTTTCGCAAGAAACCACGAATACCTTTTTCATACATCGCTTCGTCCGCCACTTTCAACGCACGATCTACGGATACGATATGAAGATCAACAAAAACTAGTTCACGTAATAATACGTTAACAAACGAACCTTTCGTAATTTCTTCCCAACGATTTTGTGGCTTTTCTCCAATAATTACCTGGGTTATATTGTATTTATAACAAATCTCTTTAATTGCTTTTACAATCGGCCTTGTTTCATTATCTTTTAAAATAAATTTCTCTGCGCCTAATTCTTTTGATAATGCTCTCCATTGTTCAATATAACTAGCTTTTTCAGCATCGAACTCGTCTGATGCTAATCGGTCAACAGTTAATACATAGAAAGGACTATCCGACATTTGGGACAATTCGTACCCACGCCTAATTAATCTTTCACCATTAGGACCGTAATATACACAAACTAAAATTCGCTCATCCATATGGCTTTTAATTTTACCCAACAGACGACACCCTTTCTTTTCTCCAATAATATGATAATTTATAGCACCATATTATACGACATATCGTACATTTTTTCTATCATAACATATTATTTTCTTTTAAACCTCTATTTTTCCATAAAAATTCAGCTTAGATACGTGATAAAACATATATTTTAGTATATAATTAACAAGAAATATTTATTTTACCTCAATTCAATACTACAAAGGAGGAAAACAATTGCTTCCAATTCATTTAGCGATTATTTTTCCCTTTTTAACAGCTCTTATCATTTTACTGTTTCTAAGGCGATTTAAAAAAATTCATCTTGGTTGGCTCGTATTAATCGTTCCCGCCATTTTATTCATCCAGTTAAGTACATATATCCCCAAAATTGCTTCTGGGCAAACTTTCCAGAACGAAGTGCCGTGGATACCAACATTTGATATTAACTTTTTGACGAATATAGATGGGCTTAGTCTCATTTTTGGTCTATTAATAACAGGTATTGGTACACTTGTCATTTTGTATTCCATATACTACTTAGCGACAGACCCAAATGTCGTACAGTTTTATATTTACTTACTGTTATTTATGGGAAGTATGCTTGGAGTTGTCTTTTCAGACCATTTAATCGTGTTGTATGTATTTTGGGAATTAACGAGTATCTCATCCTTTTTACTAATTGCTTATTGGTATCAACGTAAAGGGTCTCGTTACGGTGCAAAAAAAGCGTTGCATATTACGGTCATCGGTGGGTTCTTTATGCTCGTCGGATTCCTGATGTTACACCATCTTACTGGCACATTCCAAATTAGCGAAATGATCACGCAAGTCGATACGTGGAAAAACGACCCATTACTTATATGGATCATCGTGTTCATTTTAATCGGTGCGTTTACCAAGTCAGCACAATTCCCATTTCATATTTGGTTACCAGATGCGATGGAGGCTCCAACACCAATCAGTGCTTATTTGCACTCAGCAACAATGGTAAAGGCCGGGATTTATATCGTTGCTCGCTTTACCCCTGTATTCGGTGGAGAGACGATTTGGTTTATACTCGTGAGCACTATCGGGTTACTAACATTATTTTGGGGTGCGTTCACGGCGATACGCCAAACAGATTTAAAAGCATTGCTCGCTTATTCAACCGTCAGTCAACTCGGATTAATTATGACACTATTTGGTGTCGGATCTTTATCTTTTCATCCACAATTTTCACTAGAAGGCACATTATATACACAAGCAATTTTTGCGGCGTTATTTCATTTAATGAACCACTCCACATTTAAAGGTGCATTATTTATGATTGTCGGAATTATTGACTATCAAATTGGAACACGTGATTTACGACGTTTAGGTGGACTAGCCTCATTAATGCCAATTTCTTTTACAATCGCAATGATTGGTAGCTTTTCGATGGCCGGACTACCACCATTTAATGGGTTTTTAAGTAAGGAAATGTTTTTCACATCGATGCTACAATTAAAAGAAATGAATATAGAATCGATTACATCCTTGCAAACGATGGCAACATTTTTCCCTATTATTGCTTGGGTAGCGAGTGTCTTTACGTTCATTTACTGTATGATGATCGTTTTTCAAACGTTCTTCGGGCCATTTAAAATACAAAATAAAGAGGAAGCAAAAGAGCCGTCCTTTGGGATGCTTATCCCACCGATTATTTTAGGCGCCCTAGTCGTATTCGTATTTTTCTTCCCGAACATATTAGGGGACCATATTATTAAACCTGCTATTTACAGTATTTATCCAAATGTGACAGCTGATATGATTGGCTCCATCTCACAATGGCATGGATTTAACACAGAATTAATGATGACCATTGGTATTATAATACTTGGATCCATTATTTATATTTACTTAACCTATTTCAAAAAGGTGTACGTTGTATTTCCACGATCATTGTCGTTTGATGCGTTATACAACAATACATTAGAGAAATTAGATATATATGCAAATAAAATAACGAACTTCTATATGACAGGTTATTTGCGTGATTATATCGCGTTTATTTTCAGCTTCTTCACGGTTTTATTGTTAGGTGTATTCTTTTACGTAGACGCATTTGCCTTTTCAATGGAAGGGGATGCGGCAATGAATATATTTGCCTGGATTTTAGTCGTCTCCATTATCATTGCTGGTATGACTATTTTATTGGCATCATCAAGACTAACAGCAATTGTCGTTAATGGATATATTGGTTTTGCCATTGCAATGTTTTTCGTTTTATTCCGAGCACCGGATTTAGCTTTAACACAACTCGTCGTAGAGACCGTTACGACAGCGTTATTTTTACTTTGCTTCTATTTCCTCCCTGAATGGGAAAAGGAAAAACCTGCTCGTAAAACAAAAGTGACGAATATGATCATCGCAATTTCTGTTGGAGTGACATTTACACTCATTGCACTTTCTGTTAAAAGTGGCCGATTATTTGAATCTATTTCCACTTACTTCGAAAAATCTGAAGAATTGACAGGTGCTAAAAATATTGTGAACACCGTACTTGGAGATTTTCGTGCATTTGATACGATGTTGGAAGTAATCGTATTATTAATTGCCGGAATTGGTGTGTACACATTGATTAAATATAAAGATAAAGTGGAGGTGAAGCATGATGAAAACGAATGATGTCATATTACAATCTGTCACCAAAGTCGTTGTCTTTATCATTTTGACGTTAGCGATCTATTTGTTTTTCTCTGGTCATAATGCACCTGGTGGGGGATTCGTTGCAGGCCTTGCGTTGGCATCTAGCTTCGTCCTTATGTTACTAGCTTTTGATATAGAAACCGTAAAAAAAGGGATTCCCGTTAACTTCCGCATATTAGGTGCAGTTGGTGCAATGTTAGTACTTATTGATGGGATTGGGGCTGTCGTATTTGGTAAACCATTTTTAACACAGGGATTTATGGCAATCAAGATACCTTTTTTCGGACCAATTGAAATCTCAACGGTAACATTTTTTGAAACAGGTGTTGCCCTTACCGTTGTCGGAGTTGTCATAACGATTATTTTATCTATTAGTGAGGACGTGTAAGTAATGGAAACAGTCATTATTATCCTATCTGGTATATTAGTTACCATTGCAACCTATTTACTTTTATCTAAAAATTTAATTAAAGTTATTTTAGGAACAGCTGTCCTAACTCATGCCGTCCATTTACTCATTATGGCGATGGGTGGTTTTTACGGAAGCAGTGTGCCAATTATCGGAGAAAATAGCGAAGAATATGTAGACGCATTACCACAAGCACTTATTTTAACGTCCATCGTTATTAGCTTTGCGGTAACTGCCTTTTTCCTCGTGCTCGCATACCAAGTATATAAACGTACTAAGACGACTGACCTAAAAGAGTTACGGGGGTTCCGCCATGAATAATATCATCGTATTTCCTATGGTGTTACCACTCATCACTGGTGTGTTACTCATTTTTTTCACACCATATATAAAGTTACAACGGGGAATCACACTTTTATCATTAATCATCAATGCCATTATTAGTTTCATCATGTTACAAACGATTCAAACAGAAGGGATTTTAACCCTCCATTTCGGAGGTTGGCTGCCACCATTTGGTATTTCGTTTGTTGCGGATTCTTTTGCTACATTGCTCGTCTTAACGACAAATATCGTTAGTATCTTTTGTGTGATGTATGCTTTTTACACAATAGGAAAAGAGCGAGAGAAATTATACTTTTATCCTTTCGTGTTATTTCTAATTGCCGGGGTCAATGGGTCTTTTTTAACAGGAGACTTGTTCAACTTATTCGTAACATTTGAAGTTATGTTACTTGCCTCTTATGCATTAATCACCTTAGGAGGAACGAAAGCACAATTACGTGAGTCCATTAAATATATTACTATCAATGTCATTTCATCTTCGTTATTCCTTATTGCGATTGCATATTTATATGGTGCGTTAGGTACTTTAAACTTAGCACATTTATCAGAGCGAATTGACGAAGTAGGCCAAACACCCATTATAACCGTTATTAGCTTCGTCTTTTTAATCGTTTTCAGTTTGAAAAGTGGACTACTTTTATACCAATGGTTACCTGGATCTTATAGTAAACCACCAACAGCAATTGCAGCATTATTCGGAGCATTACTCACGAAAGTTGGAATCTATGCCTTATTTCGAACGTTCACATTGCTCTTTTACCATGAACAACAAATTACACATACCATTATCGGAATAATGGCTGCATTAACATTAATCGGTGGGTGTATCGGTGCACTCGCTTATACGAATATTCGCCAAATCGTTTCATATAACGTTGTCATTACAGTAGGATTCATTTTAGTGGGCCTTGCAGTTATGCATACATCTGCAATAGAAGGTGCCGTGTTTTATATCATGCACGATATGATCGTAAAAGCTTTACTATTTTTACTTGCGGGATCGATGATTTACTTAACGAAATCGGAACGTATGGATGAGATGAGTGGACTGATTCGAAACTATCCCGCATTAGGTTGGATGTTTTTCATTGCCGTCTTATCCGTCACAGGCATTCCACCTTTAAGCGGGTTTTTAGGAAAAGTATTGCTCGGTCAAGGTGCCATTGCAACAGGTTCTTACGTTTTATTAGGACTTAGTTTTGCATCAGGCTTTATCGTCCTTTATTCATTATTACGTATTTTCATGAGTTGTTTTTGGGGAGAGACCATTATTAGTGAGGAAGAAGAAATCCCTTTACGAAAAGGAGTATTACTTCCAATGAGCTTACTAGTATGTTGTACATTTTTACTAGGACTAGGTTCAGAAGCAGTGGCTGTATACATCGTTGATGCAGCAGAAACATTGATGAACCCGTCTATATATATTGATGCAGTATTATACAATCATTAATTAGGGGGTGAAATGATGGCAGCACAGTTTTTATTAAACTTATTTATCGCTTTATTATGGGTACTTTTAAAAGATGAAGATGTGCTAAGATGGCAAACGATCGTCGTCGGATTTATCGTCGGTAGTGTCATTCTGTATATGATGCGGCGCTTCTTTGGTGGTCGTTTCTATTTACATCGTTTCCTCTCTATGATAAAGCTAATTTTAATCTTTATATCCGAGACAATTCAATCTACAATCGTCGTGATTAAACATATTATTACACCTAAGATTGATATTGAACCTGGTATTTTTTCCTATAAGACAGAGCTTCATAGTGATTGGGAAGTCACGACACTAGCGTTGTTGCTCACATTAACTCCAGGGTCTGTCGTAATGGAAGTCAATGAGGAAGGAAATGTTTTTTACATTCATGCGATGGATATCAATCGATATAAAAGCGACTTAGAAAGGTCACTCAATACATTTGAGAAAGCGATCATGGAGGTGACGAGATAATGATAGAGTGGATGTTAATGACTTCTTTTGTTTTGTTTGGGGTAGCAATTTTTATTACGTTCATTCGGATTATTATCGGACCGACATTCCCTGATCGTGTCATTGCAATGGATGTCGTTGGAGGAAATTTAATTTCTTCTATTGCTATCGTCTCCATCATTTTTAATACGAAAGCTTTTTACGATGTCATCCTCGTTTTAGGGATACTTGCGTTTGTTAGTACTATCTCCTTTTCTAAGTTTTTAGAAAGGGGTGCAATCATTGAGCGTAAACGAGATATTTGAGTTTTTTGCTGCTAGTTTAATTTTATTAGGTAGTATCATTAGTGTCATCAGTGCTATTGGCATCATCCGATTTCGTGACGTATATTCACGGGCACATGCCGCAACAAAAACGACAACCGTTGCAATTTTAACGACATTGATTGGTGTCTTTTTATACGTCTGGAACAATGACGGAGCCATCAGTGTCCGTCTTATGCTTGGGATTGTGTTCGTCTTTATTACAGCACCCGTATCAGGGCACCTCGTTTTACGAGCAAGTTATCGTGCAAACGTGAAAATGACGGAAGAAACGGTGGAAGATGAATTAAAACTAGCTTATGAAAAAAAGGTACAAGAGGAAGCGAAAAAAGAAAACGACTAATTGGTTTTTTCCAATT
>NZ_JBBKBG010000054.1:0-8865 GCF_037892545.1 Pseudogracilibacillus sp. ICA-222130 | reverse complement strand
TTTCGTGCTGTTTTTTATTCGTTCATCGGATAATTTTTTAAAAAGTAAATAAAAGATTGTAATTCCACTGACAAGTCGATATGGTGAATACGCACATCATCTGGAATTGTCAGTCTCGCAGGGGTAAAATTCACAATCCCTTTTATGCCGCAGTCAATTAAGCGATCTGCAATATCTTGTGCGGCAGCAGCTGGAACAGTCAAAATCGCTACTTCTACCCCATTTAACTTCTCCTCTAACTGTTCAATCGAATAAATTGGAATATTACCATTCTCCGTTTTAGCAGTTCTTTTCGAGCGGTCAAACGCCATAACAATTTTCGTATTATTACTTTGTGAAAAATTATAATTTATTAATGCAGTACCTAAATTACCGACACCAATTAACGCAACTTCTGTAATCGCGTCTTGTTCAAGTGTATCTTTGAAAAACTGCAACAAATACTCTACATTATACCCGTATCCTTTTTTCCCAAGTGCACCAAAATAGGAAAAATCTCTACGGATTGTTGCCGAATCTACTTTCACTGCATCACTCAATTCCTTGGAAGATACACGTGTTTTTCCTTGATTATGTAAATTTAAAATAAAGCGATAATATAATGGCAATCGTTTTGCTGTCGCTTGAGGTATTTTCTTCTCCATCCAAATCTCCTTCTCCTTCACGGTAATGACCAATTATCGTTTAAAGTCACCTGATTTCCCACCGGTTTTTTCCAATAAATATGTTTGTCCTATAATAATGCCTTTATCCACAGCTTTACACATATCATAAATCGTTAACGCTGTTGCTGATGCAGCAGTTAACGCCTCCATTTCAACTCCTGTTGAACCTTTCGTTTTCACTAATACGTTAATATGTAACTCATAGTGGGATTCCTCTTTTTCTTCCCATTCAAACGTAATATCCACACCACTTAATTGTAATGGGTGGCACATTGGAATCCAATTTGACGTGTTTTTGGCAGCCATCACCCCTGCAACTTGTGCTACTGCTAAAACATCGCCTTTTTTCATATCATTATTTGCGATTTTTTCATAAATTTCTTTATGTAAAAGTACACTCGTTTTTGCAATTGCTGTTCGATGTGTCACTTCTTTATTCGTAATATCAACCATCTTTGCTCGGCCTTGTTCATTAAAATGAGTGAATTGAGACATCCCGCTTCCCTCTTTCTTTCCATCGTTTCTTTTTAGTGTATCAAAAAAAATCGTATCTGTCTGATATAACTTCTTATTTCCGTCCCAGTCATTGCCTTTCTAGCCTAGAATACTGTACAATCATAGAAGATGAGGTGAACAATGATGATTATGATGCAATTAAGAAATATCGTAAAATCTTTTCTCGGAGATAATATCATATTAAACAATATACATTTGGAAGTTAAAAGTGAGGATAAAATCGCCATTGTTGGGAGAAATGGTGCTGGTAAATCAACTTTATTAAAAATTATGACAGGCGAATTACCGTATGATGAAGGAGAACTTTTCATTCACCGTGACGTCGAAATCGGGTATTTAGCACAACATAATGACCTACACTCGGAACGTACATTATGGGAGGAATTATTAACCGTTTTTCAACATTTAATAGATGAAGAAAATGAATTAATTGCCCTTGCTGAAAAAATTGAAGCCGTAAGTTCACGTGGTGATTATGACGAAAAAATGATCCATGAATATAGTCGACGCCAGGAGGCATTTGAATCAAATGGTGGATACCGTTTTAAAAGTGATATAAGAGGGGTCCTCATTGGATTAGGGTTCCCTGAAGAGCAATTTTCGTTAACCATCAATGAATTAAGTGGTGGACAAAAAACAAGGCTTGCCCTTGGAAAACTTTTATTAAAAAAACCAGAACTTTTAATTTTGGACGAGCCTACAAACCATTTAGACATTCGTACTTTAACTTGGTTGGAAAACTATTTACTGAATTACGATGGCGCTATCGTCATTGTTTCTCACGATAGATATTTTTTAGATAAAATTGTCTCGACCGTCTATGAAGTGACTTATCAACAAGCATTTAAATATCACGGAAATTATTCACAGTTTTTAACCATGAAAGCTGCAAACTATGAACGTGATGTAAAATTATATGAAAAACAACAACAAGAAATCAAGGAAGCAGAAGACTTTATTCAGCGAAATATCGCCCGTGCTTCAACGACCAAACGTGCCCAAAGTAGAAGAACACAATTAGAAAAAATGGTTCGTCTGGAACGTCCCTTAGGAGATGAATCGACCGCTTCTTTTTCATTCGAAGTGAATAAAACGAGTGGAAATGATGTTCTTTACGTGCGTGAGGCGCAATATACGTATGAGAATGAAGCAACACCTGTTTTTGAAAATGTTACATTCCATATTCATCGTGGAGAAAGAGTGGCATTAATTGGGGATAACGGTGTTGGTAAAACGACCCTTTTAAAAATGATTGTGGATAACAAGTCAGAAGAAATTCAACTCGGTTCTAATGTACAAATTGGCTATTATGCACAAGAACAAGAAAAACTAACAGAGACGAAGACCATATTAAACGAATTATGGGATGATTTTCCGAATAAAACAGAACAAGAAATTCGTACGGTACTCGGTACTTTTCTGTTTTCTGGGGAAGATGTCCTCAAACATATCCACACCTTAAGTGGAGGCGAAAAAGCACGTATTGCATTAGCAAAATTAATGATGCAAAAAGCGAACTTTTTAATACTAGATGAACCGACAAACCATTTAGATTTGGCGAGTAAAGAAGTACTTGAAACAGCATTGGAACATTTTGCTGGAACCATTTTATTCGTTTCACACGACAGATATTTCATGAATAAAATCGCCGATAAAGTTTTACATTTAGAAAAAGACGGCGTAACTACATACCTCGGTGATTATGATTACTATTTAGAGAAAAAATTAGAGCAAGAAGAAATTGCGAAGTTAGAACAAACAAATACAGTGGAAGTATTAGAAAAAGTCGCACCGAAACAAAATCTATCATTTCAAGAACAAAAACGACTACAAAGTGAGCAACGTAAGATGGCGCGTAAACTTGAAAAGTTAGAGGAAGAAATAGAAGTATTAGAACAATCATTAGAAGAAAAGGAGTTGGAAATGACATTACCAGAAGTATTAGATGATCATGAAAGATTACTTGAACTAGCAGAAGAATGTGAACAAATGAAAGTACAATTAGATGAAAAAATGGAACAATGGGCAAATTTACAAGATTAGTTGAAAAACAAAAACTGTTGCACCGTGGTCATGTAATATGCACCGCGTCGCAACAGTTTTTTCTATTAAAATAGGAAACTTTGTTGTCTTGAATGTTCGGTCGCTACTTTATATATAAGCGCAAATCCAATCATCGTTGATAAGGTCGTACTACCACCGTAACTAACAAATAAAAGCGGAATCCCCGTTATCGGCATGATTCCAATCGTCATTCCGATATTTTGGAATGTATGGATTAATACTAGTGCCATAAATCCAAAACATAAAAAGGATCCATACGGGTCTTCATCATAACTTTGCATCCCCAAAGTAACAAACCGATAAATAAGTAAGAAAAAGACGAATACGACCGCGGCACTACCGATGAATCCAAAGCTTTCTCCTATAATAGAGAAAATAAAATCCGTATGTGCCTCAGGTAAAGCTACCTCTGCACTATTCATTCCTTTTCCAGATAATTGACCAGAACCAATCGTTAATAAAGAACGGTCAATTTGAAATCGATCATCGTCTAATTGTTCCCCAGGCTCAAACCATGTCATCACTCGTTCGATTTGATATGGTTTAATTCCTAATACATTCGTTGCTATCTCTGGTAAATTGACAATTAAAAAGACTGCTAAAACGAGTGCCACAAGTCCTCCCAAGATTAAAGTGACGAGAATTTTCCAATCAATCCCAGATAAAATAATGAGCATTCCCGTAATAAAGAAAAATACGATAGATGTTCCTAAGTCTGGCTGTTCAATAATAAAAAGGACTGGAATCAATGTAATAATGATTAATTTTGCAATTAACCATAAATCGCTTTTCAATGTGGCAACCTCGTTTTTCTCCTTATGTTTTACGATAGTTGCGGATAAGTACATAATGAGCCCAATTTTGGCAAATTCAGATGGCTGAATCGTTAATGGAAACATCGGGCCATTGAACCAACTTTTTGCATTGTTTACTGGATAAGCCATAGAGCTCGGTGCAATCGCTAATAAAAATACCGATAACACTCCTAATATATAAATATATAAACTTACTTTCCGATATTGTTCTAAATCAAAAAATTGCATAACAATTAAAACACCTAACCCCATCGCATAATAAACGGCTTGTTGTAAGGCGAAGTTTTTATCAGGATATTGCCCTAATTGTTGTGCATTATAAATTGCTAATATACTAACCGTTATTAGTATTAGTAACATAACAATTAAATCAAGTTGTATATAATGTGATTGTTTTCTGGACATTTTGTCTAACCACCATATTCCCATTAAAATTCATAATGCTTCTATTATACCGTCCTTTTCTTTACATTTCTACTTATCAACAGATAAATGTTTACCATATTAACCATTAACAGGTATATCCACATCATTGTTAGCATCATATCAAAGTTTTACGTACTTATGCACATTACTGTGGATAGTGCTGTGTATAATTATGTTAAAAATAAGGACGCTTTTCCATTTAAATCCCAAGATGCAAAATGTTTTTTCTCATATAAAACTGCTCCAACTGCCGCAATCATAACCGCATTATCTGTACATAAATGTATTGGTGGAATTAATAATGGGATATCTGTTTGCTGAAAGCGTTCTGATAACGCTGTTCTTAAGCCTTTGTTTGCCGCAACTCCACCAGCGACGATTACTTGCTTTACATTCTTTTCTAAAGCAGCACGGTATGTCTTTTCCGCAAGCACTTCTACGACACTTGCCTGAAAACTAGCTGCAATGTTTTCCACAACTATTTTTTCTCCACGTTGTTTTTGATTGTGGATAAAGTTAATAACGGCCGATTTTAGTCCACTAAAACTAAAATCATATGTTCCTTCTAGCCATGCACGTGGGAAATTATATATATCTTCCCCCTCATGTGCTAATCGATCGATATGTGGACCACCAGGATATGGTAGTTGTAGAGAACGAGCAATTTTATCAAATGCTTCTCCTGCTGCATCATCCAATGTTTCCCCAACTAATTCATATGTGTCATGATCTTCCATATAAACTAATTCCGTATGACCACCAGAAACGATTAGAGATAAAAGAGGAAATTCAAATTCCTTTTCGATTCGATTCGCATAAATATGTCCGGCAATATGGTGCACAGGAATAAGTGGTTTATTTTTTGCAAAAGCTAAAGCTTTCGCTGCATTAATACCGACTAAAAGTGCCCCAATTAATCCAGGTCCTTCTGTTACCGCAATCGCATCAATATCATCCCATGTTACAGCACTCTGTTCAAAAGCTTCTTCCAATACAATTGTAATTTGCTCGACATGCTGTCTGGAAGCAATTTCCGGTACTACCCCACCAAACTGTTTATGACTTTCAATTTGGGAAGAAACGACATTTGCTAATACTTCTGTTCCGTTTTTCACGATAGCTACAGCTGTCTCATCACAGCTCGACTCAATTCCTAATATGATATTGTTTGTTTTCATTTTAAATTCACCCACATTAATAATGCGTCTTCCCCATTATCTTTATAATAATTTTTTCGAATGCCGCCTGTAACTAGACCAAATTTTCGATATAAATTTTGTGCGGTTTCATTTGATTCACGCACTTCTAATGATAGACGCTCTACTTGTTGATTCATTAAATATTGCACCGCAAAACCAAATAGTTTTTCTCCTATTTTATACCCACGATATTGTGGCAAAATAGCAATATTGGTTACTTGGGCATCTTCTAATACAACCCACAGTCCGATATAACCGATAATCTCTTCTTCTGATTCTACAACAAAGTATGTTGCATAATCATTATTCGTTAATTCTTGCACATATACCTCTTCTGTCCAAGGGGTTTGAAATGATTGCTCATCAATATGAATAATCGATGGAATATCTTCAACGGTCATCTTTCGTATCGCTAGTTTAAGTTTCATCTGACTGTTCCTTTTTTTGTTTTAATAAATTTGCCTCCGCTTCGGTTATACGTAAGTAATTTGGTGCCACAGTATGTGCTACTTCAGCCGTCTTCCTTAACATAAACATATTACTCGGACGTGGTGTATGAAAATTATTTTTTGGAAGATAGAAATGATTCATTTTCTTTGCTTCAATCATATCTTGAAAAATAGCTAAATGGGGGCTTAAAAACATAACTGTCTCCTCTAGGTCTGTTAATTCTTCAAGCCATGCTTCCATAGGCATATTCGTTTCTTCTTTCACTAATTGTAAAGAGGTTCCATCCGAATAATATAATGCTGTAAACACTGTTTGGCGACGTGCATCAAAAAATGGCACAATATATCCTTTTTGAAACACCCCATTATATGCTAATGTTTCTAGGCTTGATACAGGATAAATAGGTTTTTCCAATGACCATGCCAATGTTTTTGCTGTCGTTACACCAATTCTCGTCCCTGTATATGAACCTGGACCTTGACTAACAACAATAGAATCTAGTTGTTCTGGCGTCATTTGCACCTGTTCCATTGCATATACAATCGCAGGCATAAGACGTGATGAATGGTCTTTTTTTATATGTGTCATCCATTCTGCTACAACTTTATCATCCTTCTGTATCGCTACTCCTAACACATCATTTGATGTATCTATCGCAAGTATATTCATCGCTATTCATCCTCTTTCATTGCTTCAAATGCTTGTTGAACTTGCTCTTCTCTTTCTTCTGTATCAAGCTCTAACATAATTGTACGTTTTGTTTCTTCTACAAACTGAATCGTTATGTTCATTACATTCTCTGGTAAGTATTCATCTATAAACATTGGCCACTCGATAATGGTCACTCCATCACCATAAATGAACTCATCAAATCCAATATCTTCTTCAGAATGTTCTAAACGGTATGCATCTATATGATATAAAGGCATAGTCCCTTCATACTGTTTAAGGATCGTAAAGGTAGGGCTCGTCACATTTCGTTTAATGCCTAATCCTTTAGCTATCCCTTTTGTAAACGTCGTTTTACCAGCCCCTAAATCTCCTTCTAATGTAAGTACATCCCCACGTCGAAGTAATTTGCCTAAAGCAAATGCCAGTTGTTTCGTTTCCTTTTCATTATTTGTTGTAATTTGAAAAACCACTCTCGTTCCTCCTACTTTAAATGAACATACCCGTCCTTCGGTAATGGAACACTTCGTCCATCTTGTTTCATATATACACTGTGACCTGATTCATATGGTAACACTTTACCAATAATTGATATTTTTGTATTAGTAACCTTTGCAGCTTCTTTTAAAATATCTATATCATGTGCTTCTATTGTTCCTACTAATTCAAAATCTTCTCCGCCAAAATATTTCCAATGGTGTTGCATCTCTTGTGGGAATTGTGTCATGGAAGGATGGAGTGGAATATGTATATCATCAATTTCTATTGCTACTTTTGATGCTTCTGCAATCTCGTGTAATTCACTTGCAATTCCATCACTAATATCATTGAGAGAAACACGTTTTATTCTTTGTAAAGCTTGGGCAAATGCCACTCTTGGTGTTGGCATTCGATGACGTTGAATAAAGTATGCACGATCGATTGCATCCAATTCTTCTAACATTAAATGAAGGCCACAACTAGCGTCCCCTAATGTTCCTGTTGTAAAGACGATATCTCCCACTCGTGCATCATGACGATACCTCGCTTTATTTTTAGCAATCATTCCAATAATCGTTACAGAGATCGTTAAATGCTCTCCAGAGACTGTATCTCCACCAATTAAATCCATTTTATATTCGTCTGCTAATACCTTCATTCCATCATACAATGTATGTACGTCGCTTTCCACCATATTATTCGGAATGACGATAGATACTAAATAATAGGTTGGAATAGCTCCCATTGCCGCCATATCACTAATATTTGCAGCCAATGCACGATACCCAACATGAAAGTAGTTCATTGTCTTTTTAGAAAAATGAATTCCTTCTACAAATGTATCAACCGCTGTGATAATGTCATCATTTGTCCGAAATACTGCAGCATCATCTCCAATTCCTTTTATTAAGGACGCTTGGCGATATTGTTTTTGTTTTAATTGCTGAATCAATTGAAATTCATGCATTTCTTTTCAACTCCAGCTGACTATTTTTAATGAATACATTCGTATTTTCTCATTAAATCGCTGTAATTTCAATGTATTGTCACTAAAATTAGCGATGATTTATACGAATAACACGTATGTTGACGTTAATCAGTTGTGGTGAAAACTTCTACTTCTTCCCTTGCCATATTTTAAAATTTAAGGAATGAATTTGTATTTTTTGCATAAAAAAAATACATGTTTTTCAACATGTATATTATAGCAAAAAGGCGATCCGGACGGGACTCGAACCCGCGACCTCCAGCGTGACAGGCTGGCATTCTAACCAACTGAACTACCGGACCTTCTATGAAATTATTTGGTTGCGGGGGCAAGATTTGAACTTGCGACCTTTGGGTTATGAGCCCAACGAGCTGCCAGACTGCTCCACCCCGCGATATGATGAAATATACTTTTTTGTTTATGCTCGTTTTATACATATTTTAATAAAATATGCATAAAAACTTGCCTGGCGGCGTCCTACTCTTGCGGAGGTTAAACCTCGACTACCATCGGCGCTAGAGAGCTTAACTACTGTGTTCGAGATGGGAACAGGTGTGGCCTCTCTGCCATAGCTACCAGACAAATTTAATTGC
>NZ_JBBKBG010000053.1:0-9447 GCF_037892545.1 Pseudogracilibacillus sp. ICA-222130 | reverse complement strand
GTACAAAAAGTTCCCTGTAAATAACTCTTATAAATCTAAGTTATATAAAGGTTTACGAATTACTGTTGTATTTATGAAGACTTTTTCATCTAACTGTAAACCATTGGATAAGCATATAGACGATAGGCTTGCTGATTACAAGGAATAAAAAACTTTTTTCAGCGGTGTTGCTAATACAAAGTACAACTTCCCTAGCTTTAAAGCTCCGCAGCATATTTTATAATAAATAGAGAACAAAAAGTGAAGAAATATTTTATAGAAGTAAGAGGGATGTTTCATGAAGGTAGAAATACACAATGTCTTTAAAAATATGCGTTATAAATTTTTCCAAACGGAAGATGGAATATACTACATTGTAGAAATAAAACCATCTTTTTGGAAAACGTTATTTCCATTTTTATATTGGTTTTTTCCATTTCCTGTTTATAAAGTGGAAGATGAAAAAACAATTGAAGGAATTCAAACTCCAGAAAGTTGGTCGTTTGATAAGAGTAGTGCCGTACTAGCAACAGGGGGAGTTGCTGTTTTTATAGCCACTATCTTTCGTGGGAAAATAGAGATGTTTAAAACCGAACTCCCTTTATATATAAAAATCATCTTCTTAATCGTGATGATTTTTTGTGTGTTCCTTATCCGCTTATTTGTGAATAAAGTTAAGTTCCATGATTTATATAAGCATGTCAATTTAAAACAATTAGAGAGATTCGAAATAAAAGTAAAACCGCAATCGTTTAAACATATAGGACAAATGTTTGCTTCTTATATTTTTTTCTTATTTTTTTCCGTTATGTCTTATATTATGTTTTTTTTAGATGGAAATGTGTTTGTTTTAATTGGGGGAGCTGCTATGCTCATAATGTTTAGTCTTGTTGTAAACATAACTGTCAAAGAAGGTTTGACAAAAATTGAATTTATAAAGTAATCTATCCTTTTTAAGCCGTATATGAGGGGGCGCTACTTATATACATCAAATGACCGTTACCACTTTTACCGTCAGTTTAGAAATATATATTTTTAATATTAACTGCCAGTGCATGATCGTTAGTGGTAATCTTTGTAAGCCGCTTAATAATCATAAAGGATAGAGATTATAAATGTTATCGATGAATAGATAGTAAAGCGTAGTAGATAAAAAATAGCCTATGATGAACGGTAATAAAAACGTAAAGGAGATCGAAATAATGTTACCAATTGGAAGCGTTGTTTATTTAAAAGAGGGTTCAGGCAAGTTGATGATTGTAAGTCGTGGACCAATTATTGAACTAGATGGAGTGCAACAGTATTTTGACTATGCCGCATGTAATTTTCCTCAAGGTCTAGATGTAGAAAATACATTTTATTTTAATGAGGAAAATATCGATGAAGTAGTGTTCAAAGGACATGTGGATGATGATGAGAAGCGATTTCAAAAGTTGTATAAGAACTGGGTGAAAGAAAATGAGAATGCTGTTAAAAAAGGAAAAGTAGAAAATCCATTAAAATAATAGAAAGAAGCATGTTGAAAAGTAGATGAAAAAGGACAAATTTATAGCTTACTAATTTGTCCTTTTTCATAGTTCTTCGTTTGAAATATCTTTTAACTAGAATGATTGGAGGGAGTAAATTGGGAAATAAGGTTGGAGAAAGCATTACCGAAACAGTTAGTCAAGGTGTAGAAGCAGTAGGTGTTGCTGTAAGTAGCTTTTTCAGTGGCTTAGGAACAGTTTTTGGTTAATTGATGTATTTATATAATAGGATATTTTGAATATGGTTCATGTCTTTTCCCAAACGGTCAAACAGACCAACAAACGCATTTCTTTAATCACTCTGATATTAAGGAGATTTTCTTTAAAGGTTATATAGATGAATCGGAAGAATCATTTCAGCAGAAGTATAAAAAAGAGTTAAAAAACTTTAAATATCAAAAGTTAGAGTTAATGTAAAGTATCAAACTTTTTTTGTTTATTTTGACTTTAAAAATAATGAGTTTTTTAAAATAGCTGAGCGAAGAAATCATGCTTCAATAGCTCTGACAGCTTTTGTTGGAATTGTGCTCTATACACTAATGAACGATGTCTTTTTTGATATGACTATAAGTCCGTTTTGGATTATATCGACGAGCAGTACAATAGGAATAATATTTGGATATATAAGTACAAAATTAACAAATAGAGCTATTGAAAAAGGTCTACCTAGTCGAAAAGAGATTATCTATCCAACGGCAAAGGACATACAAGTGTATCTTGTCGAAGGAAGAAAACAATTTCAAATACTAGTATTTGCTATCCTTTTTTTAATATTCTTTTTAATTATAACAATGGGATACTTATATTTTGTACCAAAAAGTATTTTAATGTTTTTTTCTAATGTAGCATTTTGGATAATTATTATATTAATAATTTGGGCAGTGCGGCCAATCGAGAGAAAACAAGTACAGAGGCAATTAAAAAAGGAATTAGTGAAACAGCTAAGTTAATATCTATTAAAGTAAATTATATCACTAGCGATGCATACATGTATTTTTAATATTTCGACTAATGTATTTCGCTAAAATGAAAAAAGTTGTGATAACAATTAATAGGATGATTATAAAAGTTGATATCCTTCTGATAACCAGTAACCGATACTTGTTTTCTTATTGGTCCAATCGATACCATGAAATCCAATCATACCTACTACTTTATCATTATGTAAAATACCAGCTTGAATACCATCGTGCATAGTAAATTGTTTTAACCACATTTCTATGATTGGTTCATAATCCGTGTAATGATTCATACTATCCACCCATGGTAGCCATTCTCTTAAATAATCTCTTTCATGGTCTACAACGTCAAACAATTCTTTAGCGTCATTTTTCTCAAGTAATTTTAATTCTATTTGATCATTTATTTTTAGGTGAAACAATTTTATTATCCTCCTAAATGTAATTTATTATATAGAAAGCACCAGTTTATCTCACTATTCAATTAGCTTAAATAGAACTGGTAACCCTTATATTCCCAGTTAGTTCACTCAATAAAGATGGTGGTATGCAGATATGCTGTTAGGTTTTTCGAGGATATGGTGCAGTATTTTTTAGCAAATTTAACTAAGAAATGAATCGATTAAAGAGGAACATAATCTTTAAGAGGAATTCACTTCTAGCGTTGGTATAGTAATTTTGCTGTTATTCTTTATAAAAATATCCCCACATTTACTAGAATAAATGAGAGGATATTTATTTTAATTTGTGGTAAGCCCCACTGATAAGACTAAAAACAAGATGATGAGGATCATACCGATATTTAAAGTAACACCGATTAGAATGGTTTCAATTCGTTTCGTTATAATCGCGAAAATGATCCCTAATAAAGATGCAATACAAAATATAGTGATACTAAATGTCGTACTAAACTCTCCATTTTTTACAATGAAGTAAAAGATAATGCTAAATAAAACAGTGAGCAATGATAGTGCTCCAAATATATAGTTACGCTTCAATGTTTATCCTCCTTTTGGATAACGAAGATGGTTCATAAAAATAGTTTATATTTAAAATTTTATCACATTCAACCGTAGAGGGAAATATTTATATGATAATGACAAGATGCAAACTTTGATAAAACAGGTTGTATAGCTTAGAATGAAAGTACTTTCAAAATGACTAGAGAATGATAATGAGGTGGATAGCGTTGAAAATGGAACGATTATGGGAAACATATTCAAATATGTATGTAGACATCGATCATACAGTGGAAAAAGCAGGGGAAATAATGTTATCCAATCACGTACAGTATGTACCGGTCCTAAACGAAGGTGAACCTGTTGGATATATAACAATGCATACCGTATTACAAAAATTGATGAACGAAACAGCAAAGGAACAAAAGGTCAGCGAGAGTATGCGGACAGACTTTCTTGCTGTATTTACGACGGCAAATATGGATGAAATGATTGAATTGTCAACAGAGTTTATCATCGTCGTCCATCCAGATGGCACTTATGCTGGAATGATGACGCAAAAGGAAATTCAACCATTCATACATCAACAACTAGAAACTAAACAACAAACAAGTCATATTACATCTATTTTGGATGTTATTTTAGAAACAGCATATGAGGGAATTGCTGTTGTAGATGAGGCTGGGATTCTCATAGAATTAAATGAATCTTATGCTAAATTTATCGGTGTTCATCGAGAGGATGCAATTGGGAAACACGTAACAGAAGTGATTGATAATACGAAACTTCATAAAACAGTAAAAAATGCTATTCCAGAACGAAATGTCCTTCAACATATTCAAGGCCAAGATATGATTGTTCATCGTATTCCAATTTGGCAAGGCGATAAAGTTATTGGTGCAATTGGAATGCTTATATTTGAGGGAGTTTCGGAAGTTTATCATATATATCGCAAGTTACAAACAGAGAAAGAAAATATGTTAGAACAAGTTCGAAAAACAGCTACTACACCTGATGAAGAATATATTACGATGGATAAAATCGTCGGAACAAGTGAAGAAGCCGTACATATAAAACAACAAATAAGAAAAGCAGCGCAAACGAAAACAACCGTGTTGATGACAGGTGAAAAAGGAACAGGGAAAGAAATGTTTGCCCGTACAATTCATCAATTGAGTCCCAATAACGAAGCGCCATTTTATCGAATACATTGCAAAACTGATACGCCATCTTCTATTGAAAAACGTTTATTTGGATTAGAAGACGAACCTGGTTTATTGGCGATGGATGTCGGAACGATTTATCTCGAATACTTTGAATACTTACCAAAGGAATTACAAGATAAACTGTTTTATATTCTAAAAAGGAAGGAATACAAACATCCGATTACGAATGAAAAGGAACCCCTGCGTATCCGTATTATTGCATCATCTACTAAAATAGCCACATGGTCGGACGATAAATTGAATTTACCAGTGATACATATTCCAATATCTCCATTGAGGACACGAAAAAAAGATATGACATTTTTACTTTCTCATTACTTACAGGAATATTGTTATATACATCAAAAACCACAAAAATCTTTTAGTTCAGACGCAGTACATGCATTATTGGAATATGATTGGCCGGGCAATGTTGAAGAATTAATTCAAGTAGTTGAAAATTTAGTCACAACTGTTCAAACGAAAGAAATTGATGTGCATCATTTACCGATATATATGCAAGTAGAACAGCCTACAACACAGCCATCATGGTTAATGGAAATAAAGCATCGTAAAAAAGCAGAAGAAAGAAAAATGATCTTAACTGCTTTAGAAGAAGCAGGAGGCAATAAAACAAAGGCTGCAAATATATTAGGTATGCATCGGACTACCTTATATAAGAAAATAAAAGAATTAGAAATAGAAGGAGTATAACATCGAAAAGTCCTGATTGTGTTATAAAACAATCAGGGTTTTTCATCTTGTGAATTAAATGGATGAAGGTGGATATGTTTTAATTTTCAAAAAATTGCATTGACAATATGTAGTTTTATTGCTACACTTTATCTACACTATATGTACACGAACAAACTATAATGTATGCGTTATCAATTCAAGGGTAGATCTATTCGTGAGGAGAGGTGGAAGATGAACACATATGCACTGTTAGAAACACCGCAACAAATTTATTACGGCCGTGGTTCTTTTAAAAAAATGGGTGATCTAGTAAAAGATAAAGGCACTAAAGTGTTGCTTATAAGTGACAAAACAATGGAACAACTTGGCTATATTGAAAAGAGTGTTCAACAATTGGACGAAAGGGGTCTTACTTATGCAATATATTTAGGTGTAGATTCTGAACCGAATGATGATTACGTAAGAGAAGCACTTGCTGTATATAAGAAAAATCACTGTGATGTCATTGTATCTATTGGTGGTGGAAGTTGTATAGATACGGCAAAAGCGGTAGCGGTATTGGCGACAAATGGTGGGGATATTTCAGATTATATGAACAACCATAAAAACGTAATAAATAAGCCGACCGCCCATGTTGCAATTCCGACAACTGCTGGGACAGGTTCAGAAGCAACAGATGTCACCGTCATTACGAATGTAGCGAATAAAGAGAAAATGATGATTAAACAGTTTGGATTTTTGCCGGATGCAGCCATTGTCGATCCATTATTAACATTATCAGCGCCAAAAAGGGTAACTGCGGCAACTGGAGTAGATGCACTTAGTCATGCTATTGAAGCTTATATTTCAAAATTATCACATCCAATGACAGATATGTTAGCGTTATCGGCAATAAAACTTATCGCTAACAACTTGTTAACGGTTTACGAGCAAGGGAACAATATAGAGGCAAGGGAAAAATTGTCGCTCGGATCTTTACAAGCTGGGATGGCTTTTGGTAATGCGTCCGTGTGTCTAGTGCATGGATTATCCCGTCCGATCGGCGCACTTTTTCATGTGCCCCATGGCTTTTCTAATGCTATGTTACTCCCAGCAGTATTAGAGTTTAGTAAGGACGCATGTATTGATCGATTAGCAGATGTTGGAAGAATGTTTACGAATAAAACCCTATCCAATGAGGAAGCAGCAGATTTTGCGGTATCATTCATTAAACAATTATGTGCCAAACTACATATTCCGAATTTAAAGGAATGGGGTATAGATGAAGAGACATTTGAAAGGAATATTCCAAAGATGGCAGAAGATGCAATAAGGTCTGGCAGTCCAGCGAATAATCCTCGTGTTCCAACTATAGAGGAAATAAAAAAGCTTTATACAACTTGTTTTCATTATCAATTTGAATAAATTAGAGGGATAAATATATTGGAGGTAATAAAATGGGAAATAAATTAACTGTGCAGAACTTTATTGGAGGAAAATGGGTGACATCAACATCTGAAAAATTAGAACCTGTTTATAATCCGGCAACAGGTGAGGTGATTGCGGAAGTTCCTATTTCAACAAAAGATGAATTAAATGAGGCTGTAAGTGTTGCAAGTCAATCATTTAAAACATGGAGAAAAGTGCCTGTTCCACAACGAGCTCGTATTTTATTTAAGTACCAACAGTTACTCGTTGCACATTGGGATGAATTGGCAAAACTTATTACAAAAGAGAATGGGAAAAATTTTAAAGAAGCATATGGTGAAGTCCAACGTGGAATTGAAAATGTAGAATTTGCTGCTGGTGCACCTAGTTTAATGATGGGAGATTCATTGAGTACCATCTCGTCTGATATTGATTCAAGTAGTTATCGTTATCCAATTGGTGTCATCGGTGGGATTACTCCTTTTAATTTCCCGATGATGGTACCAGCGTGGATGTTTCCAATCGCGATAGCAACTGGAAATACATTCGTTTTAAAACCATCTGAACGAACACCATTATTAGCGAATCGTTTAGCTGAGCTATTACAAGAGGCTGGATTACCAGATGGTGTTTTCAATATTGTGCATGGGGCACATGATGTTGTAAATGGTATGTTAGATAACGATGATATTGCAGCGATATCCTTCGTTGGTTCTCAACCAGTTGCAGAGTACGTCTATAAACGAGGGACAGAAAATTTAAAACGTGTACAAGCATTAGCAGGAGCAAAAAACCATTCTATTGTTTTAAAAGATGCAGACTTAGATAATGCGACAACTCAAATTATGAATGCTGCATTTGGTTCTGCTGGTGAGCGTTGTATGGCATGTTCGGTCGTTGCAGTAGAAGAATCGGTTGCCGATGTATTTATCGAACAGCTCGTTGAAAAAGCGAATAATATTAAAATAGGAAACGGACTTGACGAAGGGATTTTCTTAGGGCCTGTCATCCGTGAGTCGCATAAACAGCGTATATTGCAATATATTGAAACGGGTGAACAAGAAGGGGCAACACTTATTCGTGACGGTCGGAATGACACAAGTGCTCAGGAAGGTGGCTATTATGTTGGGCCGACAATTTTTGATGGTGTAACAAGTGAGATGAAAATTTGGCAAGATGAAATTTTTGCCCCAGTTTTATCTATCGCGCGTGTAAAAAACTTAGACGAAGCAATCAAGCTATCTAATCGATCATCTTTTGCTAATGGTTCCTGTATATTCACGACGAATGGTGGAAGCGTTCGGAAATTCCGTGAAGAAATTGACGCTGGGATGTTAGGGGTCAACATAGGCGTTCCAGCACCGATGGCATTTTTCCCATTCTCTGGGTGGAAAAATTCATTCTATGGCGATTTACATGCAAACGGAAAAGATGGTGTGAACTTTTACACACGTCAAAAGGTTATCACAGGTAAGTGGACAGAGTAATTTTTGTGAATTTGGAAAACATAGCATTATAAAAATATAAAGGAGATGGAAATATGTATGACTTTTTCATGCCGAATGTAAACTTCTTTGGTCGTGGGTCTGTTAATATTGTTGGGGAACGTTGTGAAATTTTAGGGGCGAAAAGAGCGCTTATTGTTACGGATGCATTTTTAAAAGGGCTAGCAGGTGGTCCGGTTGATAAAGTAGTACAATCTTTAGAGGAAAAAGGTATTACGTATGCATTTTATGACGGAGTGGAACCGAATCCGAAAGATACAAATGTACGGGATGGGTTAAAAGTATTTGAAGCGGAAAAATGCGACCTTATTTTAACGGTTGGTGGAGGTAGTGCGCATGACTGTGGAAAAGGTATTGGGATTGCTGCGTCACATGAAGGAGATCTATATGAAAATTATGCAGGAATAGAAAAATTAAGTAATCCACTTCCACCAATTGTATCTGTTAATACGACAGCGGGGACAGGTAGTGAAGTAACGAGACATTGTGTAATTACAAATACGGAAAAGAAAATAAAATTCGTCATTGTAAGTTGGAGAAATACGCCTTTAGTATCTATTAACGATCCGGAACTGATGACTGGAAAACCCGCCGGTTTAACAGCTGCTACAGGTTTAGATGCATTAACACATGCGGTGGAGTCATATTTGTCATTGGGTGCTAATCCGGTAACAGATTCTATGGCGATTCAAGCAATTAAATTAATTTCTACAAACTTACGCCAAGCAGTGGCGAATGGAAAAAATTTAGAAGCGCGTGAAAATATGGCACATGCATCATTACTTGCAGGGATGGCATTCAATAATGCGGGATTAGGATATGTTCATGCGATGGCACACCAGCTAGGTGGATTATATGACATTCCACATGGTGTAGCAAATGCGGTCTTACTTCCACATGTTGAACGATTTAATTTAATTTCAAATCCACAAAAATTTGCCGATATTGCAACGTTTATGGGCGAAAATATTGAAGGGTTATCTGTAAGAGATGCAGCAGAAAAAGCGATCAAAGCTATTGAAACATTATCAAAAGATGTCAATATTCCAAGTAATTTACGTGCATTAAATGTAAAAGAAGAAGATTTTGAATTAATGGCAAAACTTGCACTTGAAGATGGTAATGCAATTAGCAACCCTATCCAAGGGACTAAGCAAGATATTATAGATATCTTTCGAGCAGCATACTAAACATAAAGAAAACTGCCTCAT
>NZ_JBBKBG010000052.1:0-9956 GCF_037892545.1 Pseudogracilibacillus sp. ICA-222130 | reverse complement strand
AACCGCCTCTTTCATCATGTATCTTTTTAAAAATTTCTACGTGTACCAAGTAAAAACTTTTACAACATGCACTTCATTCCTTCATGAGTAGAAATAAATCCTAATTTTTCATAAAATCGATGTGCATCTTCACATTGTTTGTCTGTCGTAAGTTGTACCATACCACATTTCTCAGTTTTGGCAATCGATATAGCTTCTTTAAACAATTGTTCCCCGATCTTTTTCCCGCGGTACGTTCTATCAACACGTACTCCTTCAATTTGTGCACGTTTCATTCCTAGCCTTGCTAATCCAGGAATAATGATTAATTGCAAACAACCGATAATTTTCCCATCTTCCACAGCAACAATAATTTGATTCCCATTCTGTTTCTCCATTGCATGAAATGCTTCATAATATTCTGCAGGAAGTGGATCTTCAAAACGTTCACGATGTGAGCCTAATGCATCATCAGCAAGTAAACGAACAATCTCATAAACATCATCCTTCGTCGCTTCACGAAATTTCATCCTTACCACTCCATTCATTCATTGATCAAACAAAATCAACATCGGAAAATAATTACCATTCCCTAGAATGAATGTATGTAAAAATGTAAGTAATTGAAAAATAACACTTTGAAACTATGTCTTATAAAGGCGTGTAATCATCTATCCGATTTATTCTATTATATATTATAACAAATCGTTACAGAACATCACTACTATTTTTTCTATTACCCATTAAAAAAACCCTCCCCCATAAAAATGGGGGAGGGTTTGTAAAGTATTATTTATTTTTGACGATTACGACGTTTTTGAAAGTTTCCTTTTCCTCCACGGCGTTCGCCACCGCGTCGCTCGCCGCCACGACGACTATCTCCACGGCCACCTTTTGAACGGTTACCGTAAAAACGTTTACCGCCACCTTTACGGCCTTTTGGACCTTTGGAGCGAGTATTTTTCACGCTAATCGGTTGAACAGATGAAATAGTTACTGGTACATCTTTACGTTCCTTCGTTAACATTTTTAATGCAGCAGATACAACAGAAATTGAATCATGATCTTCCAATAATTCCGTCGCCGTTTGATGGAATGATTGTAAATCTTCATTTTCAATTAGTTTTAATAATTTTTCTGCTGTAGCTTGTTGTTTTCCACGTGCCGCTTCTTGATTTGTCGGTGGAACCATACGTTTCATCTTACTTTTCGTTACTTCTTCGATTAAACGTAAATGTGGCATTTCACGTGGTGTAACAAATGAAATTGCCTCACCCGTACGTCCTGCACGACCTGTACGCCCAATACGGTGTACATAGCTTTCTGGATCTTGTGGAATGTCGAAGTTGTAAACATGTGTCACACCTGAAATATCAAGTCCACGTGCCGCAACATCTGTCGCCACTAAAATTTCAATTCGTTCGTTTTTAAATTTATTTAACACGGACATTCTTTTTCCTTGTGTTAAATCCCCATGAATTCCTTCTGCACGGAATCCACGCACTTGTAAACCATCCGTAATCTCATCGACACGTTTTTTTGTACGTGTAAATACAATGGCAAGTTTCGGCGAATAAATATCTAAATGGTTTGTCAATGTGTCGAATTTAAAACGCTCAGGTACTTCCATGAATGTTTGTTCGATATTTTCAACCGTCATTTCTTTCGCTTTCACTTTAATTTCTGTCGGATCATTCATCAATGTCGTTGCGATTTCGCGAATCTCTTTCGGCATCGTCGCTGAGAACAATAATGTTTGGCGTTCTTCGGGAATTGCTTTTAAAATATCTTTAATATCATCGATGAAGCCCATGTTTAACATTTCATCTGCTTCATCTAACACCGCTACTTTAATATCGTGTAATTTAATTGTACGGCGATTTAAGTGGTCTAATAAACGCCCTGGTGTTGCAACAACGATTTGAGGACGATCTTTTAATGCTCTAATTTGACGGTCCATTTGTTGTCCACCATATACTGCTAATGAACGAATTCCTTTACTCTTTCCTAAACGGTTTAACTCGGCTGCAACTTGAATTGCTAACTCACGAGTTGGTGCGACAACTAATCCTTGTACACCTTTTTTCCCAGTTTCGAAATTTTCGATCATCGGGATTCCGAATGCTGCTGTCTTTCCTGTTCCTGTTTGTGCTTGCCCAATCACGTCTTTTCCTTGTAATGCGTGTGGGATTGTTGCGGCTTGAATTGGTGTTGCTTCTTCAAAGCCCATTGATTCTAATGCGTTTAATACGACATCAGAAACTTGTAATTCACTAAATTTAGTCATTACTTATTACCCTTCCTTTTTCTGTAAAATTGTTTACATTTAAGGAAACCTTTTCTCATGATAATTATGTTCAACAGTGCAATTCCCGTTTGAACTATTAAACATCTCATTATTTTTTATTTGAATGTCATTTCTTTAAAAGTATTCAAAGGCTTCCTCCACATGGATTTATGCCCAATTCCATTTCATGTATCAATGCAACTTTTCAATTATACCATATAACGAACAATAATGGGGGATTGTTACAATTATTTATTCCGTTTATTTCCTTTTCTCTAAAATAGTTGTATAAATTAACTGCAAAATTCCATAAAATATATTATACTTACACTCAATTAGTCGAAATATTAAAGGAGTATAGAACATTGCGATTTCCGCCATTTAATCCATATATAGCAGTCATCATAGGGGTCATTGCAGTTTCTACGTCAGCTATTTTTGTGAAATTAGCTAGTGGAGCACCTGCAGGGATCATCGCTTTTTATCGCTTGTTTTTTTCTGTCGTATTAATGTTACCCATCATTTTATTAAAATATAACGATGAATGGAAATTAATTCAAAAGAAAGATTGGATACTTGCGACATTTTCAGGTGTCTTTTTAGCGTTACATTTTATTCTTTGGTTTGAATCATTAAATTATACATCTGTTGCAAGTTCCGTCGTATTAGTTACATTACAACCGGTCTTCGCTTTCATCGGAACATATTTTTTCTTTGGAGAACGGTTTGCCCCAGCTGCAGTTATAAGTATGCTGATTACGTTAATTGGAAGCTTTATTATTGGCTGGGGAGATTTTCAAGTAAGTGGTTTAGCGTTATTTGGAGATATCCTGGCATTATTAGGGGCAGTCACTGTTACAGGATACTTTTTATTAGGGCAACAATTACGTAGAAGATTATCACTAATGATGTATACGTTCTTAGTATATGGAATTAGCTCCATCACTTTACTTTTATACAATCTGATCAAAGGAGATGCGTTTTTCCCGTACTCTATGGACATTTGGGGTTGGTTTATAGCTTTAGCCATCATTCCAACTTTCTTAGGACATTCATTGTTTAATTGGGCTTTAAAATGGTTAAGTACTTCAACCATTTCCATGGGAATTGTATTCGAACCAATCGGTGCATCGATTTTAGCTTATTTCATTTTAGGCGAAAAAATAACATCAAGTCAATGGCTCGGAGGAACGGTCGTTATTTTTGGGTTATTCCTTTTTATTATGAGTACGACAACTAAAAGAAATGTAACGATTTCCCATCGGGGTGGTCCCCCATTAAAAAAGTAAAAACAGGCTTGAAATAGTTTCAGCCTGTTTTTTATGTGTCTTTTTTTAAAAAGCCTAACACCATTTGATTTAGCACATCTTTATCATGGCCAAGACAAATTAGATGGCTCGATTCTTCAAAGAAGACGATTTCCTTGTCTTCCGATCCTATCTCTTCCTCTAGGGCATATGCTACTTGGTATGGTACCATTCCATCTTGCTTTCCTTGTGCAATAAACACGGGTGTGGTAATTTCCTCCAAGTAATCTTTCGTTTTATTTACTAATTTCATGAATTCAATATTTGCACTTAATGGCACCGTGCCAATTTTACTTTTATAATGACGATATATTTCATTTTCTTCTAACTTGCCTTTAAAACGATCCCCGATTACTTCTGCCACATATTGACTTAAATGTTTAAATGACAAATATTTTCTAGCGGTTGCAAGTAAAACTAGTTTATCTACTTCAATTGTTGCCGCTAAATAAGCTGCAATCATTCCTCCCATTGAAAAACCAATAACATATACTTTATTACATGCTTGTTTTAACTCTTCTAGTGCCCTTGTCGCATCCTCCAGCCACACTTCATAAGAGACATCTTTCAAATCTAAGTGTTCGCCATGACCAGTTAACGTAGGTACGACAATGTTCCAATCTGTTTGTTCTACTAAATATTCTCTTAGTGGTTCTACTTCGTATGGTCCACCAGTATATCCGTGAATGATTAAACAACCTATCATCGTTGATCACCTAGCTTTTTGTATGAATTTTAAGTAGTACGAAAACTGCGAACTAAATCATTTAATTGTTTTATCACTGGAGATACTTGTTGAACAGTGTCTGCAAATTGTCCAACTGTTTGTAACATTTTTTGAATATCGACTTGCCCATCCTCATTCATAAATTGCTGAATCATTTTGCTTTCCATTTGTTGATTCATTTCATCTGCTGAAACTGGAATCGTATTTTCTTGTAATGGTATTTCACGTCCACTCCTCAACTCTTGTCGCTCCATATGACAAGAAGCACAATATGGGGCATGCATTGCATATGGACATGGGGGGTGATAATAAAGAGAATGTGGCGTCCAATATGATTCGTATTCCATCGTAAACACCTCTTTCAAACGTAATAAACGTTGATACAATATATGTTTACGATATATAAACGTGAAGGAGGATTCTATCTTTATTTTAGCGTGAAAAGAATAAAAAAAACAAGCTACAAAATTGTAACTTGTTTAATATTCTACTTTCCCTAATAAATAAGCTGTAAATAAACCTAATACAAATACGATTAAACATAAAATAAAGCTTGAAATCGTCGAAGCAAATCCTGGGAATATAACAAAAATCGACCCAATTACTAATCCTATAATGAGAGCAAATGTCGCATGACGATAATGTTTTAAAAAGTAGTGAATAATTTTACTCATCGTAATAATTCCAATTGCGATCCCTGAACCAACTACAATGATGACTGGGATTTCTAATTCACTCACTGCATGCATAATCGTCGAGTACACCCCAATAACTAACATAATAAACGAACCACTAATACCAGGTAAAATCATTGCCGCACTCGCAATCATTCCAGAAAAGAGTAATAAAATATATGTACTCATTGATCGATCTGTAATGATAGGACTTTCTGTTGGATTTACTGGTAAAGCTAAAATCAGAATAATACCGATCAACATTAATGCATAATGATACCATTGGAAGGTATTTTTCGCATCTGACTCACGAAACAAAAATGGTAGTACACCGATAATTAATCCAACAAAGAAATAGTATGTTGGCTGACTATGATTTGCTAATAACCATTTCATTAAATGGCTTAACGAATAAATTGCTGCCCCCATTCCAAGCACAATAGGAATTAAAAAAAGTATACTTTCTTTCCACTTTTTAGAGAAAACATTATTGATCGCAGCAATTAATTGGTCATAGAACCCTAATAAAACCGCAATGGTGCCCCCACTAACTCCTGGAACAACATCACTAACCCCCATCGCAAACCCTCTATATAAATTTTTCCATTCCATGATATTGCATTCTCCTTCTTCATTGCATCTGAATTTATGTTTGTTGCATCTAATTTTTGGTTATCGCATCTGTTTTCGCAGTTATTGCATCTGAATTTTATTTATTGCATCCGTTTTTGCGTTTGTTGCATCTAAAATTTTTTTATTGCATCTGTTTTTGCGTGTGTTGCATCTAAAATTTTTTTATTGCATCTGTTTTTGCGTTTGTTGCATCTAAAATTTTTTATTGCATCTGTTTTCGCAGTTGTTGCATCTGAATTTTGTTTATTGCATCTGTTTTCGCAGTTGTTGCATCTGAAATCTGCTTATTGCATCTGTTTTCGTGCTTGTTGCATCTGAAATTTTTTTATCGCATCTATTTTCGCAGTTGTTGCATCTGAAATTTTTTTATCGCATCTATTTTCGCAGTTGTTGCATCTGAATTTTGGTTATTGCATCTAATTTCGCAGTTGTTGCATCTGAAATTTTTTTATCGCATCTATTTTCGCAGTTGTTGCATCTGAATTTTGGTTATTGCATCTAATTTCGCAGTTGTTGCATCTAAAATTTTTTTATTGCATCTGTTTTCGCAATTGTTGCATCTGAATTTTACTTATCGCATCTATTTTTCGTACGTGTTGCATCTATTTTCGTACTGAATTTTATTTATTGCATCTAATTTTTGTTTATTACACAGCTTCTATCATACCAAATTATATTTCATTTGAATATTTTTAACTCATTCTCATTTACGAGGTAATTTTTCTACCTAATCAATAATGTATGCATGGATTCTTATTTTATGTTTCATTTATTGAAGAAACGGGTAATGACTAATTATGAGTAGTATAATTGTATTTTATAAATATTTTGCATGAGCAATGTAATTGTATTTTATAATAAATATGATATTATAATAATTACAATGTAAAACAAATTTTATTTACATAATATTTTCTCGGAGGTGCTTTTTAATGAGCAATAATGACAAAAACATCAACAAAAAAAGATTAACAACTGCAGCAGGTAATCCTGTACCGGATAATGAGAACTCTTTAACAGCTGGTCCACGTGGTCCCATTTTATTACAAGATTTCTGGTTACTTGAAAAACAGGCACACTTTAATCGTGAAGTAATTCCTGAACGCCGTATGCACGCAAAAGGTTCTGGTGCACACGGGACATTTAAAGTAACAAATGATATTACAAAATATACAAAAGCAAAGATTTTCTCTGAAGTAGGAAAAGAAACACCAATGTTCGCACGTTTTTCTACCGTAGCTGGAGAACGAGGAGCAGCAGATGCTGAGCGTGATATTCGTGGATTCGCATTAAAATTTTATACTGAAGAAGGGAACTGGGACTTAGTTGGTAACAACACACCTGTATTCTTCTTTAGAGATGGAATGCACTTTCCAGATTTAAACCACGCAGTAAAACGTGATCCACGTACTAACATGCGTTCGCCGAACAACAACTGGGACTTCTGGTCACTTTTACCAGAAGCATTACACCAAGTAACTATCACAATGAGTGATCGTGGAATTCCTAAATCATATCGTCATATGCACGGTTTCGGAAGTCACGCATATAGTATGATTAATGCAGACAATGAGCGTGTTTGGGTAAAATTCCATTTCGTAACACAACAAGGTATCGATAATTTAACAGATGAAGAAGCTGAAAAATTAATCGGTAAAGATCGTGAATCACATCAACGCGATTTATACGAATCTATCGAAAACGGCGATTATCCAAAATGGAAATTGTACATCCAAGTAATGACAGAGGAAGAAGCACAAAACATGCCATACAATCCGTTTGATTTAACGAAAGTTTGGTATAAAGGCGACTTCCCATTAATTGAAGTAGGAGAATTTGAGTTAAATAGAAACCCAGAAAACTATTTTGCTGATGTAGAGCAAGTCGCATTTTCTCCAGCAAATATCGTTCCTGGAATTGGATATTCACCAGATAAAATGTTACAAGCTCGTTTATTCTCATATGCTGATGCACAGCGTTACCGTTTAGGTGTAAACCATCACCAAATCCCGGTAAACAAACCACAATGTCCATTCCATAGTTTCCATCGTGACGGACAAATGCGTACAGACGGAAACTTAGGAAGTACATTACATTATCAGCCGAACAGTTATGATGAATGGCAAGATAATCCTGATGTGAAGGAGCCACCTTTAGATTTATTCGGTGCTGCTGATCATTGGAACTTCCGCGAAGATGATGATAACTATTATGAGCAACCAGGGAAGTTATTCCGCTTAATGGACGATGATGCAAAACAACGTCTATTCGAAAATACAGCACGTAACTTTGATGGCGCAGAGGAATTCATTAAAATTCGCCATATTACAAACTGTTATAAAGCTGATCCAGCATACGGTGAAGGTGTTGCCAAAGCAGCAGGCATCGACATGGATAAAGTAATGAAAGCTTTAGAAGAAAACTAAATTTTACTGATCAAAACACTTACAAAATTGCATTTTCGGATGCATTTTGTAAGTGTTTTTTAAATTTATCAAATCATATTTACTTTATGTTTTACCCTATCTATAATATGTATAAAATTACATAGGGGGGTAAAAAACATTATTAAGCAACGAAACATACCTTACACTTTACGTTTTTTAAACGCACTTGTTCCAAGAATTAATGCTACTCACTCCATGTATGAACCTTTAAAAATTCAAGCTGCAAAAGCGCAGAAAGGATTAAATGGTGAGCGAAAATTAGATTATCATTTACGCATGCTCCCATCAACAATTTATCGTGTCTTGAATGATATTTCGTTTGAGTTAAGAGACATCACTTTTCAAATAGATGCCTGCATCGTTTCCAATCATGCGATATATTTAATCGATTCAAAAAGCATCGATGGTGAAGCCATTTTTAACACGCAATTGGAACAACTGACTCAAAAGCATAAAAACAAAGAACGAAATATGAAATACCCTTTAACCCAACTCGAATCAAATAAGTTTTTAATGATGCAATGGTTACAGGAACGGTCATTAGAAGGATTTCCCATTTATTATTTCGTTTCCATTGCTGATTCAACAACGATGATCAAAGTAATCGGCGATGAAGACCATATCGCCAAACACGTGACTTTCGCAGAAAATATTCCATTTTATGTTAAGCGACAGAATGAAGCATTGGAAGAGCGCTATCCTAACGGAAATCCTACGTTAAAAAATAACATTGTCACACAAATGATGCGGTCCTATAAAGATTTAAAAATTGATTATTTTAAGAAATTCAAAATAGACATTCGCGATGTTCAACCAGGCGTTATTTGTCATAAGTGTTATCGCCTTGATACCGTTTATGTAAAAGGTAAGTGGATTTGCCAACATTGTCATCATGTAGACCGATTTGCATATAAACGTTCTTTAGAGGAATTTTTTATTTTATTCGGTCCGAGCATTTCTAATAAAGAGGCGAGATGGTTTTTACGTGTGCCGAGTCGGGTTACAATCACAAAAATATTGCAGCGAAGTAATTTAACTTATAATCGACAACATAAACGTTGGTACAAGTAAAAATAGATGTAACGACGCAGAGCAGAGAAAACAGATGCGATAAATAGAATTCGGATGCAATAAATGCGAAATCAGATGCAATAAATAAAATTCAGATGCAACAAATGCGAAAACGGATGCGATAAACAAATTTTAGATGCAATAACTCGAAATCAGATGCAATAAAAAAATTTTAGATGCAACAAACGCGAAAACAGATGCAATAAAAAAAATTAGATGCAACAACCGCGAAAACAGATGCAATAAAAAAATTTTAGATGCAACAAACGCGAAAACAGATGCAATAAAAAAATTTTAGATGCAACAAATGCGAAATCAGATGCAATAAAATAATTTTAGATGCAACAAATGCGAAATCAGATGCGATAAATAAAATTCAGATGCAACAAACACGAAATCAGATGCGATAAAAAAATTTCAGATGCAACGAAGGCGAAATCAGATGCAATAAACAAAATTCAGATGCAACAAGCACAAAATCAGATGCAATAAAATAATTTTAGATGCAACAAATGCAAAAACAGATGCAATAAACAAATTTCAGATGCAACGAAGGCGAAATTAGATGCAATAAAAAAATTTCAGATGCAACAAACACGAAATCAGATGCAATAAAAAAATTTTAGATGCAACAAATGCGAAATCAGATGCAATAAACAAAATTCAGATGCAACAAGCACAAAATCAGATGCAATAAAAAAATTTCAGATGCAACGTACACAAAATCAGATGCAATAAACAAAATTCAGATGCAACAAACGCAAAAACAGATGCGATAAACAAATTTCAGATGCAACGAACGCGAAATCAGATGCGATAAACAAAATTCAG
>NZ_JBBKBG010000051.1:0-11803 GCF_037892545.1 Pseudogracilibacillus sp. ICA-222130 | reverse complement strand
AAGTGACAAACGATGCACTCTATTTTTAGTAAGGAGCATTTCATTCAACACCATAGAGCGTTTATATTCCTTAAAAATATTGTTTAGTTTAGTGTTGACATACCATAACGTCATGAGCATGAAGTTTAACATTTCACTTTGTCCTCCTCTCTATGTTTCCTATCTCATATTTATATGTATCGTCATTTTATTGTAATCCCATTACTCTTTTGAATTTCATTGGACACATTACTTACTGAGGTGTGTACTCGAAACAATATTAGCTTTAAAAACATTATATATACTTTAATATAAAATGCGGATTTAAGTCAATGAGCCTCATATGAAATGAATAAAAAAGGATTGTTTTCAATATATATTAACTGAAAACAATCCTTTTTAACGTTTAAGCGTCCCCGGAGCGATTCGAACGCCCGACCGACAGCTTAGAAGGCTGTTGCTCTATCCAGCTGAGCTACGAGGACAATATGTATATTATTATTTAATTATGGAGCGGGTAGGGGGAATCGAACCCCCGACATCAGCTTGGAAGGCTGGAGTTTTACCACTAAACTACACCCGCAAGTGGTCGACTTCTTTTGACGACATTTATTATTATATGACGGTTCAGAAATAAAGTCAACACTTTTCTATTATTTTTCTAATCGAAAAGTTTCATTGTAAGGAAATGTTGTTATCTCCTTACCTTCCACATTGAAAAATTGTATTGTTACATTTTTATCATCCAACAAACTTAAAACAATATAAGATGTTTCCGAAAAATACTTAGGTAAACGAATACTTCCTGGATTTAAGAACAATGTTTGTCCAATTTTTTCTGCATAAGCAATATGTGAATGCCCAAAGCAAACAATATTTGCCTCAACCTCTGCTGCGCGATATTGCAATCTCATGAAAGAATTTTTCACATCGTATAAATGACCATGTGTTACATAAATACGAACATCGTTCACATTTAAAATGAGTTCATTCGGAAAAGAACTGTTCCAATCACAATTTCCTCGAACAATTTCATAACCACTTAACACTTTTTCGTCTATTTCAAGCTCAGAATCACCACAATGAATATAATGATCACAAGCATGTCGATGTTTAATTGTTTCCAATGGTTCCACTAAACCATGGCTGTCACTCAAAATTAAAATTTTCTTCAAAGGTGTCACCTCTTATCGCTTGTCTATGTATAACTATACTGTTTTTTCATTCACTCGTCCATTCGAATAATTAATTTATGAATCAAAAATTTCATCCCATAAAAATATATTATTTAACCCTCGATATTTCCTCCCTTTAACATTAAAAAAACCTCCAAATTTCCGCTTATCAGAAAATTGGAGGCTTATGATGGAGGGCTAACTTTAGTATGCTCTAAAATGTCATATTATATGTAATTCGATGCCAACCAAATATTTAATTTTTCTAATGCGTGATGACGATGGCTTATACTGTTTTTTTCAGTGGCTTCTAATTGTGCCATCGTTTGTTTGTATCCCTCAGGTATAAAAATTGGATCATATCCAAATCCATTATCCCCTTCAGGAGCAAATGCAATTTTTCCGGGACAGTTTCCTTCAAAATAAACTGTTTCCTTTCCAGGACGTGCTACTGCTAATACGCAAATAAACTTAGCATGACGTTCCTCTTCTGGAACATCTGTTAACTCTTGTAACACTTTTTCATAATTATTTACGTCATTGGTCGGTTCGCCTGCATAACGTGCAGAGTACACGCCCGGTGCACCGTTTAAAGCATCAATGGAAAGACCAGAGTCATCTGCTAATACAGGTGTTTGAACGATTTCACAAATAGTTTCCGCTTTTAGACGAGCATTCTCAAAAAAAGTATCCCCAGTTTCTTCTACATCTGGAAGCTGTCCCTCATAATCAGCAAGTGAACGAACTTCGATTCCATATGGCTCAAACATGTCGCGAAATTCTTTAATTTTTCCTTTGTTTCCGGATGCGATCATTAGTTGTTTCATTTTTTATTCCTCTTCTTCCCCTTCTAATTCAAATCCAATTTCCTCTGCTAACATCCCTAATGCTTCTTTTTGTACAGTAAACAGTTGCTCGATTCCAATTTGCGCATGTTCGAGCATTAATTGTAATTCGTCATAGGAAAAAGTTGATTCTTCTCCTGTACCTTGAATTTCAACAAATTTTCCCTCGCCAGTCATCACGACATTCATATCAACATTTGCAGCAAAATCTTGTTCATAATTTAAATCAAGGACAACTTCCCCATCTTCTAGTACACCAACACTTGTTGCAGCTAAATAATCCGTTACAGGTAAGTTTTTCACCTTATCTTCCTCTAAAAGTCTGCCACAAGCAAGTACCATTGCAACGAAAGCACCAGTGATCGATGCTGTTCTCGTACCACCGTCCGCTTGGATAACATCACAATCAATCCAAATTGTACGCTCCCCTAATTTCTCTAAGTCGACGACTGCACGTAATGCACGTCCTATTAAACGTTGGATTTCCATCGTACGGCCACTCACTTTTCCACGAGAAGATTCTCTCGTATTACGTTGTTCTGTTGCACGTGGCAACATCGCATATTCTGCAGTAATCCAACCTTTCCCTTGTCCACGCATAAATGGTGGGACACGTTCTTCAATCGTTGCATTACAAATTACTTTCGTATTTCCGACTTCTATTAATACAGAACCTTCAGGATGCATGGTAAAATTCGTTATAATATTTGTTGGTCTAATGGTCGCGTTCATATTCGCCCTCCTACATATTTTCTGTTACATTTTTTCCATTTGTTGAAAATCTGATAATTGAACAGGTGTATTATACACATTTCCGTCTTCATCCATAATCTCATCTAACTGTTCAACTTGTACATCTATCGCTTGTACTTCTTCCCCATCTACTAAAGATCTTACTAATGTCTCCATCACATCTTTTTGAATGATTGGAAGTTCATCATCGTTAAAAATATACTCATTAAATACTAATTGTAACACACCTTCTTTTAGTTCAGGTGCTTTTTCTAAAGATACTTCCTGTTGGAACACATCTTGTACGCCTAATTCACGTGGAATGTTTTCGAGTAATTTTTGTACCTTTGCTTCAAATACATCGTCCGTACGATCAATATACGTGGATACTGGTACAAAGTACGTCATTTCCTCATGTTGTTTCGGATAAAATATCGTGACAAGTTCGCTATGTTGCAAATGTGGTTTTTCATCCATATGTATATTAATTCCATGTTTCTTACTATACCCATTTGCAATTGGCGTTCCATTTACAGGCATCTCATCTATATCTTCTCCATCCATTCTCAATTTTATGTTTTCCACTTGTTCAAACTGTGTCAACGTATGGGTCATTGCTTCTAAAATACGTATTTCATCTTCCGCTTCATAGTTTGCAAATTGCCCTGATAAATCAACAATTAATGTACCATCCTCTGTTACATTCGTTCCTAATACTTCTGTTCCTTCTGGTAAAACCGCCTCAAAACCTTCTGGCAATAACTCCGTAACCGGACCTTCTTTCACTAAGTATTGGACCGTTTGTGCTGCTGCTCCTTCAATTTTAGGTATTTCTACTTGAATCGGGGCAACAACTCCATCTTTATCAAATACATAAAGTGTTCGTTCCGTCGTTTCAGCTGTTTCATCTACATCGTTTTCCTCAGCGTTCGTTTCCTCAGATTCGTTCATATTTTCGTCTGTCTCGTCAATGATTGGAATATCCTCTGGCATATCAATTTCTTCTATCGTTTCAGCTCCTTGAAAACAACCAGATAATAAAAACATACCTACACCCGCAGTTATCGCTACACGGATTTTCTTCGTGCGCACAAAATCCCCTCCTGTCATATACTAGTACAATATACGACAGGGTGTGTCCATTTATACCTGTATCGGAAGATTAATTTTATCCATCATCACATCTTGTAAACATTCGATGCGGTTTTCAAAAATGATATTTGATAATTTAGTAAATGTTTCTAAATTACCCGTCATGTAAAATTGATGTTTCGCCGTACGAATATTTTTTTGTAATAAATGATGCACTTCTAAAATTGTACTCGTCTCTCTAGCTGTTTCTTCACTAGAAGAAATTAATTGAACATCATGACCAACTACTTGTTGAATCGTTTTGTGTAAAATTGGATAATGCGTACAGCCGAGCACTAATGTATCAATATTCGCTGTACGTAGCGGTTCCAATGCCTCTGTTACAACCTGATATGCTTCTTGTCCATCTGTTATACCTTTTTCCACCAACGGTACAAATGTCGGGCAGGCAAGGGTCGTTACTTCTAATGTATGATTTATTTTATGTAACGCACGGACATACGATTCACTTCGTATCGTTCCTTCTGTACCAATCACACCTATTTGCTTATTTTTCGTCGCATTAATGGCGGCACGAGCACCTGGTTTAATGACTCCAATGACTGGAATCGATAGTTCTTCCTTTAATTGTTTAATTGTAAATGCCGTCGCTGTGTTACATGCGATAACAATCATCTTTACTTCTTTTTCCAATAAAAAATGAACCATTTCCATTGTGAACTGTCTTACTTCATGTTCTGGTCTCGGTCCATATGGGCATCGCATTGTATCACCAACATAAATTAATGTTTCATTCGGTAATTGTCTCATCAATTCATATGCAACAGTTAATCCACCAACACCTGAATCAATGACACCTATTGCTCTATTCAAAATTCCACCTCATTTATTATTGTAACGATATATATTTTATCATACGTACGTGTGAAAGGAAAAAAGAAAAGGCGAAAAGGATGACGGAACTTCGCTTTACTTCAACCATCCTTTTTCTTTCACGAGGGAAATCGCTTCAATCCTGTTGCCTACTTGTAACTTTTCTAAAATCGTCGACATGTAATTTCGGACCGTTCCAGGAGATAAAAATAATGTAGCAGCAATTTCTTTCGTTGATTTTCCTTTTGCAACAAGAGTTAATACTTCAGATTCTCGCTCTGTTAATGGGTTTTCAATAAAATCACTTTCGTACATCATATCCATTAATTCTGGTGCATACATTTTTCTTCCTGCCATTACTAAACGAATGGCTTCAGCTAATTGTTCAATTGGGCTATCTTTTAATAAATATGCTTGCACACCTGCTCTTCTTGCCCGATCAAAATAGCCTGTACGTGCAAATGTCGTTAAAATAATTGTTTTGCACGGATCTTCCTTTAGTAATTCTGCTGCTTCCAGGCCATTCATTACAGGCATTTCAATATCCATCACACAAACATCGGGTTGTAAGGATTGAACTAATGCTACTGCTTCCTCTCCATTTGTTGCTGTTCCAACCACTTCAAAATCATCCTCCATATTTAACAACGACCCTAATGCACCAAGTAACATGCCTTGATCTTCTGCTAATATAATTCTAATCATTACATGACACTCCCTTTGGCAATGTTTTTTATAATGACAGGAACTTCCATCAACAAATCTGTTCCATTATTGGATTCTATGTATAACGTACCATTTACAAATTCGAGTCTTTCTCTCATCCCAGCAATTCCACTTCCAAATGATTGGTTTTTATCTTTCGGAAATCCTCTTCCATCATCTTTAATTTTTAATATATATGCTTCTTCATTTTGTGTCATATAAATATCACTTTTCGTCGCTCCACTATGTTTCACGATATTTGTTACCGCCTCTTTCAGACAGAGACTTAAAATATTTTCAATAACAGGAGGAATAGATTCGTCAATTAATTCATTTTTGATCGCAACATCAATCTCTGCTGCTTCTAATACTTGCTTCGTTCGTTGTAACTCATCCGTTAATTTTCGATAACGCATATGTGTCACTAATTCTCGTACCTCTTTTAATGCAGTACTTGCAGTTATTCTAATATCTTTTAATTCATCTTTAGCTAGTTCCGAATCCTTTTCTAACAATTTGCCAGCGAGATCTGATTTCAGTCCAATTAGGGATAATTTTTGCCCTAAAATATCATGCAAATCTCTTGCAATACGCTGTCTTTCTTCAAAAATAATTAGTTCCGATATTTTTTCCCGTGCGACTTCTAACTCACCTTCTAAATTTTCTCGTTTCGTTCGATTATATAAATGAAACGGTAAAAGCACTGTCCCAATGACACTAATAACGATATACGGTGTTTGTGGGAGCAATAAGTCTAATCGAAAAAAATAACCAAATATAACTGCCCCAACTGTCGTTGCAATATGAAGCCCATACATGATAAAAAATCCTGCATAATGTCGAATATTTCCAATAAAAATGGCAGTAAAAATAGCAAAATAAACAAAACCAAACAAATAAATCATCGCGATATTTACAATCATTTCAAAGCTAAGCCACATATAAACGAGGCCACTTTTAGACTTAAAAGAAAAGATATAAGAAATGAAAAACATGATTAATAATGTAATACCGATGCCAATTTCCACAAAAGAAGATGATTTAAAAATGAAGAAAAATGGTAAAAAACATAAAATAATCCATGTATAAATACTAATCCATGGTTTCTTCGGAAAAATACTATACCATTTACGCAAAAATAACACCCTCTTCCTATTGCATCTATTATAGCAATAATTATAACTTTACAACATCTGTTTCGTTGCCTCTAGTTTCGCACTAATAGATGTGGTATGTATCTCTTTATGATACCGTTTGAAAAATTCAAAGTGGCATATGGATAGTGGAAAGACCTACAAAAAAAGTTATGCTAGCAATCCACTACTCACTAGCATAACTTTACACCTGTATGTCTATTAATTGATTCTCGTTTTGTTCGAATGTTTTACCACACGATTCTGTCTTGTTTCGTTTGCCTTTGCAAGCTGACGCTGCTTCCATGTTTTAAAGGTAATAAAATTTTGTGCTTCTGCATCATATAATTTATAACGCAAAGAATCTAGACTTGTTTTAAGTGTAATCGTTGTTGCATATTGTAAATCTGGTGTCGTTTCATGTGCCTCTTCTAAATAATAGTTCGGAATACGTGGTGCTAAATGATGTACGTGGTGGAATCCAATATTTCCTGTTAACCATTGTAAAAACTTTGGCAACTCATAATATGAACTTCCTTCGACTGCTGCCTTCACATAATTCCACTCGGATTCCTCTTCAAAATACGAATCTTCAAATGTATGTTGAATATAAAATAACCAGATTCCTAATGTAGCAGCAATATACATCGATATTCCATGCACGATTAAGAATGGTACGAAACCAACAAATATGATGATTAAAGACGTTCCAATAAGTAATATAGCATTAATGAGGTACGTATTATTTTTCTCTTTTTGCTTCGCATCCGCTCTATTGCGTCGGTTTGACACAAGCACTAAATATAATGGGCCAAAGCCAAACATAATTATCGGATTACGGTATAATCGATATTTCAGTCTTTCCCATTTTGTCGCCTCATCATATTCTTCTATCGTCATTACCCAAATATCTCCAATACCACGTTCATCTAAATTGGAACTAGAAGCATGGTGAATGGCGTGTTCTCGTTTCCATTTTTCATACGGAAAACTTGTTAACACACCTGTAATCGTTCCTAACACATTATTTTTTCGTTTATCATGGTAAAAAGATCCATGTGTACAATCGTGAAAAATAATGAATGTACGAACGATTAGTCCTGCTGCTACCACGGATAAACCTATCGCAACATACATATTAATCGGTACCATTATATATGCGATAATCCAAGTAGCAATTAACGGTACGATCGTATTAAAAATTTGGATCGTACTTTTTTTATGATCCGCAAATGTATACGGTTTTACTTGTTGATGTAATTTTCTCGTTTTCTCTTTTGACATTTTTCTCCCCCTCATAGGCATCCTATTTTAGTATAAGAGAGTGAAAATCTTTTTATTAGACATAAATGTCATCATTTCTATATGACAAATGTCATATCAAATAAAGGATAAACGTATAAATCATTCATTTCACGCACTTTTCATACATTTTTTCATAAAATAAACTGACTAAATAATTCCCTTCTACATGCATCTCACCGACAGCAAGGAGGGGGACCATTTGAACGACTCGAAAAACTTTCACCAACAAAGCGTACTAACAAAACGTGAAAGAGAAGTATTTACGATACTTTTACAAGACAAAACAACAAAGGAAATCGCGGAAGAACTATTTATATCCGAAAAAACTGTTCGAAATCACATTTCAAACGTTATCCAAAAGTTGGGTGTAAAAGGTCGTGCACAGGCAGTGATAGAGCTTGTTAGAATGGGGGAATTATCATTATAACGAAAACCGACTTTCACGATCGAAAGTCGGTTTTTCTATTATTCTTCCAGTTGAAAATGTTCACGTAAGGTTGTCCCTTCATAAGCAATTCTATATAATCCACGCTTCTGTAATTCGGGAATAATACATTCTACGAAATCTTCTAAACTATGTGGAAAAGATGGTGGCATGAGATTAAATCCATCAGCAATTCCTTCTTTGAACCATATTTCCATTTCATCGACAATTTCCTCAGGTGTTCCAATTAAAGTCAAATGACCTCCACCAGCATTTAAATAGCTTAATAATTCTCTTACGGTCGGATCTTTATCACGAATAATTTCTAAAATCGTTTTATAACGTCCTACTGGTCCAGTAAATTCCTCAACTGGTGGAAGAGCTGGCACCTTTTTATCTAAATCCCATTTAGAACAATCTTGCCCAATGAAAATACTTAATTGATGTAAAATGGTGTCTGTATCCAACAGCTTATCTAATTTCGCTTTTTTCTCAAGTGCTTCTTCACGAGTTTTACCAACATACGTTACTAACCCCGGAAAAATTTTAATATGTCTATTTTTCTCGCCACGTTCGCAAACAGCTTGATCTATCTTTTCTCTAAATTCCTTTGCCTGTCTTCGGTTCCAGGAAACAGAATAAACTGCATCAGCATACTGAGCTGCTAATGTAATTCCCGGATTCGATGCACCTGCTTGCATCAATACCGGACGGCCTTGTGGACTTTTTGGAGTCGTAAGTGGACCACGCACTTGAAAATATTTTCCTACATGATCTATTGGTTTTATTTTATTTGGACACATTAATTGTTTCGTCTTTTTATCATGAATAAAATCTGCTTCATCCCATGAATCGAACAATTTTGTTACAACATCTGCAAATTCTGTCGCTTTTTCATAACGTTTCGCATGGATTGGAAGTTTTTCCATACTATGATTTTGTGCCTCTACATCTGTCATCGATGTAACGAGGTTCCAACCAACACGTCCACCAGTCACATGATCCAAACTTAAGATTTGTCTTGCAGCAGTAAATGGATTGGAAAATGTACTCGAAATAGTAGCTACTAAGCCAACATTGTTTGTTACTTGCGATATCGCTGTTAAATTAACAATCGGATCAAACCAAAACGCAGGCATCACATTCGCACTAATACCTTGAAACGATTGATTATCTGCGAAAAACACAGCATCAAACAATCCCTTTTCTGCAATTTGCGCTAATTCTTGATAATATGTAATATCTCCAATACGTTCAACACTTGAATCTGGACTTAACCATGCAGCTTGATGGTGACCACAACCTATCACTAATACGCCAATATGCATCTGTTTATGTTTCGTCATGTTTCATTCTCCTTTTTATCTATTAAAAAAACGCAACCTTCCTAATAACCATAGGAAAATTGCGTACATATACAAAATAATATGTAAAGAAACAGAATTCGTTCCATGTACATACATTGATACACTTTCCTACGCTAGTATGAACTAGTTCAGGTTCAAAGGGTTCGAGGATAACCTCATCTCAGTTTTGTAAAAAACACCCCTAGTGACTCTATTCAATTCATAAATTTTTCACTTCGTTTTTACTGTAATCCCTTGTTCATTAAAAACTTTTTGTACTGCTTTTAATCCATTTAATACTTTTGGAAATCCAGCATATGGTAATATATGAATAATTGCACCAACGATTTCTTCTGGAGTTAACCCAACTTTAATTCCTGTTTTTACATGCATTTCAATTTGTGGGATCCCTTGAGCAACTAATGATGCCATTGTCACTAACACTTTTTGTTTTGGGTCAATGCCTTCTCTACCATAAATATCTCCAAAGGCAAATTCCACCACAAAATCTTCTAAATCTGGTGCCAAATCTTTAAAACCTGCTCCAATATCCATATGTCCTTCTGGATGATGCTGATCTACTAAATTAAACTCCTTTAATACATCCATTCCTTTTTCATACCGTTCGCTTGCCATGTATATGCCTCCATTAATGTTGAAATTTTCAAAATACTCCTATTTCCATGCTAATACATTTCTAACGTTTGAACAAGTAAATGAATGTTACACCTTTGAAAATTGCTTCCCATCATATTTTCTTGTTTCAATTATTGTTATTTTTCCATTGCAACATTTTGTACGATATTTTTTGGGCGTTTTACTTAATTGTTTACGGTTAGTTTCATACGTGCGTGCACATGTTTCACAACGAAAAAGATAAAACAAACCAATTTTCATCGTATTGGTACTTGGGGCATTATGTTGTCGTAACGTTTGCTCAAATATTGGAGCGCCATCTCGCATCACTTTCCCTTGCATATGTAATGCATAATGAATACATTCATGTTTAATAATGCCTTTTATCACATCTTCCGTACCATAATCTAATGTTTTTCCTGCAATTTCGATTCGTACTGGAAGATGTTTATTCGTCATGACATACCTACCATAGGAAGAACGAAGAAGATTATTCCGAACGATTGGAATGGTTAAGTCGATATGAAAATTGGTACGTAAGAATTGGGTAGCAAATTCGGTTAATTCTTCCTCTTTCACTGTATACACCTCAATAAATAGCATACCATATAATAAAAAAAACTGACATATATCGTCAGTTTTGTAGCATGAAAATTTTATCCCTTTTTTCTTCATTAATTGCGACTGGTTTTCCTGTATGCTTATTAATATTTACGATAGAACCACGACCAGTTAAACAAACCTCTCCATTTTCTTGCACACCCATGTAGTGAATATCTAATGAGCTGCTTCCAAGTCGATTTGCTTTCACGTATAGTTGAATCGTTTCTCCAAAAAATACTTGTTTTAAATAATCACATTGCAAATCTGCTACGACAGGAACGTCTTCCGCTTTATCAAAATCTTGAAACAAGCCAACTGCTTTAAAGTATTCAATACGTGCTTCTTCAAAATATATAAATGGAGAAACATTATTCATATGACCAAACATATCCGTTTCAGAAAATCGAATTTTAATTGGTACGTGAAACTTAAATTCTTCTTTCCAAGTATCAAAATTATCTATATATGTTGCTTTTGTCATATAAATCGCTCCTTAAAATGATAGTTTCTTTAACATATTTTCTAATTTTAATGCAAGTCCAATATCTCCTTTTACTTTTAATCTTCCCATCATAAATGTAGCGGTTGCATTTAAATCTCCTTGCAATAATTTTTTAAAATTCTTTTCACTCATCGCAAGTGTACACTGGGCATCATTGATTTTCCCTTCTGTAATGGTCGCAATGCCCTCTGTCAATTCAAGGCTATAGACTACTTCCTCACTTGCTTTAATCTCGAATACAAAACTTCCATTCACTGTTTCAATGATCGATTTGTTCTCTTTCGCAACACGATCAATTTCTTCCCAAACTTCTTGAACTGTTAGATTATCTAAACTCATATTTTCACTCCTATTTATAATGAATGACTATTCAATTATTATAATATATTTGAAGCAAAAATGAAAGCGTTGTCTTAGCGGATGGGCAAATATTGTAAAAATTCCTTACAAATA
>NZ_JBBKBG010000050.1:0-11900 GCF_037892545.1 Pseudogracilibacillus sp. ICA-222130 | reverse complement strand
AAATAACATTAAGTGTTTGCAATTTATCTTATATAACGATAATATTAACTCTAGAGGTAGATGATTACCTATGTTATAAAATATCGTGAACAATGGATGCGGAGGGACGAAATCCATGTCGCAAATAACGGCAGACCAACGTAAGAAAGCATTGGAAGTATTAAAAGAAGATGCAGATAAAATATTAAGGCTAATTGAAGTACAAATAGATAACTTGATGACACCTCAATGTCCACTATATGAAGAAGTGCTTGATACACAGATGTTTGGATTATCGAGGGAAATTGATTTTGCTGTTAGATTATCGCTTATTACAGAGGAACAAGGTAGAGAGTTATTAGATAATTTAGAGCACAAATCAAACCTATTACATGAGGCGGCACAAAACACAATTCCATTTAAGAAAAATGGTTAAAACTTTGCGTTTATAGCAAAGTTTTTTATTTAGACAAATTGTGAACATTTTGTGAACGATATTCTTGTTGATTGTTATATCGGAAAATTTCATGTATTCTAAATACTTAAAAGGCTCTATCGTCCTAGCAATTGAACGATACATATTATATAATTTAATGTATGTTATAAGTCATTACTATGGTTTGGAGTGTTTGATGTGCGTAAGCTTTTAAAAGATTTTGATTTTGTGTTAATGATCACTCCTATTTTGCTTGCAGGATTTGGAGTTGTTATGGTATATAGTGCGAGCATGCTAATTGCAGTCGTTCAAGGATTGGATAGTTCTTTTTATTTAAAACGTCAATTAATATGGTTTTGTTTATCAGTAGTGGTTTTTTTATTTGTATCGATTTTTCCGTACAAAAATTACATAAGATTGATGCCGATCATTTTAATTGGTAGTGTCGTAGGTTTACTTGCAGTACTCTTCTTTGGGGAAAGTGTCAACAATGCAGTCCGAGCTGTTTCATTGTTTGGCTTTAACCTACAACCAGCGGAATTTGTTAAACTAGCAATTATTATATACTTAGCTTTTATTTATTCAAAAAAACAAAACCGGATTGATAACTTTGTTGATAGTGTGTTACCGCCTTTAATTTTATCAGGCTTTTTAATTTTTTTAATTATTTTACAACCAGATATAGGGACAGCTTCGATTATTGTTTTTGTCGTAATAGTGCTTTCGTTGTCCGCAGGGGTTAAATTGAAATATTTAGGTTTTATTGGAGGAGTACTGGCGATTATTTTAACGCCAATTATATATTTCTCTGGTTTTGTCACACCGACAAGAATCGAACGCTTTAAAGGAGCATATGACCCTTTTACAGATGCAAGTGATTCAGGTTTCCAGCTAATCCAATCGTATGTAGCAATTGGAGGCGGAGATCTTTTAGGACAAGGATTAGGACAAAGTATACAGAAACTTGGTTATTTATATGGAGCACATACGGACTTTATTATGGCAATAATTGCTGAGGAGCTAGGTGTTTTTGGTATTGTGATTGTGATGGGATTGTTTATCACAATTGTTGTCAAAGGTGTGATGATTGCTACGAAGTGTAAGGATGGCTTTGGATCTTTACTTGCAATAGGAATCACTTCACTTATATCGATTCAGGCATTTGTTAATTTAGGTTCTATAAGTGGAATCTTACCGATTACTGGTGTACCATTACCTTTTATTAGTTATGGAGGTTCATCTTTATTGACATGTATGATTGCGATGGGAATATTAAATAACATTGCTAAAACAGTTAATGGATATGAAGACATAACAAATTAGGTACTTATATAAATATATAGTTAGGAAAGGAAGAGAAGGATGACAGTAGTTCAAGATAGGAAAATCAACAAAATTTTGGCTGCAAACCGTGGAGAAATAGCGATAAGAATATTTAGAGCATGTACAGAATTAGATATTCGTACCGTCGCTATTTATTCAAAAGAGGATGCAAGTTCCCTTCATCGTTATAAAGCAGATGAGTCTTATTTAATTGGTGAAGATAAAAGTCCAATTGACGCTTATCTAGACATTGAAGGAATCATTACGATAGCAAAAAACACAAATGTTGATGCAATTCACCCTGGATATGGTTTATTGTCTGAAAACATTGAGTTTGCTAGACGATGTGAAGAAGAAGGAATTATTTTTATTGGTCCGACTAGTGAACATTTAGATATGTTTGGAGATAAAGTAAAGGCGAAGCAACAAGCAATCAATGCAGGTTTACCGATTATTCCAGGGACAGATGGACCTGTATTATCCATCTCAGAAGTAGAAAAATTTGCAGAAGAAGCAGGTTATCCAATTATTATTAAAGCTTCACTCGGTGGTGGTGGACGTGGAATGCGAATCGTTCAGCATAAAGGTGAATTAGCAGAAGCATATGACCGAGCTCGTTCTGAAGCGAAAACAGCATTTGGAAATGACGAAATTTATGTAGAGAAATTTATAGAAAATCCAAAACATATTGAAGTACAAATTATTGGGGACCAATATGAAAACGTTGTCCATTTATTTGAACGAGATTGTTCTATTCAAAGAAGGCACCAAAAAGTAGTAGAAATTGCACCGAGTTTATCTTTATCAGATAAATTACGTGAAGAAATTTGTGAAGCAGCTGTAAAATTATCAGAAAATGTAAAGTATGTGAATGCTGGTACGGTTGAATTTTTAGTAACTGGAGATGAATTCTACTTTATTGAAGTAAACCCACGAATTCAAGTAGAACATACGATTACAGAAATGATTACTGGAATCGATATTGTACATACACAAATTAAAGTTGCTGAAGGTCTTAGTTTATACGATCCCGCAGTTGGTATTCCGAAACAGGAAGAGATTCGCACGAATGGTTATGCGATTCAGTCACGCGTCACAACAGAGGACCCGTTAAACGACTTTATGCCTGATACAGGAAGAATTATGGTTTATCGTTCTGGTGGCGGATTTGGTGTAAGATTAGATGCTGGAAACTGTTATCAAGGTGCAATTGTATCACCATACTATGATTCATTATTAGTGAAAGTGTCAACATGGGCTTTAACATTTGAGCAAGCTGCACAAAAAATGGAACGTAACTTAAGAGAATTTAGAATTCGCGGAATAAAAACAAATATTCCATTTTTGAAAAATGTTGTTAGACATAAACAGTTTTTAAAAGGGGAATACGATACAAACTTTATCGATGAAACACCAGAATTATTTGATTTCGAACCGAGATTAGACCGTGGAACGAAATTATTAACATATATAGCAGATATGACAATCAATGGTGTGGATGGTGTCCCGAAAAAACAGAAGCCTATATTTTCACCATTACATAAACCAGTAGTAGATGATATAACACTTCAAAAAGGAACAAAACAACTGCTGGATGAACATGGACCAGAATATGTATCAAATTGGCTGAAAAATGAAAAACAAACATTACTTACAGATACGACGTTTAGAGATGCGCATCAATCATTACTTGCGACGAGAATTCGTTCAAAAGATTTGATTGACATTGCAGAGCCGACAGCAAAATTATTACCTGATTTATTCTCCCTAGAAATGTGGGGAGGAGCAACATTTGACGTAGCATACCGTTTCTTACGTGAAGATCCATGGATTCGATTGCGTAAATTACGTGAACGTATTCCAAATGTTTTATTCCAAATGTTGCTTCGTGCTAGTAATGCTGTTGGGTATAAAAACTATCCAGATAATGTAATTGAAGAATTTGTGAAAGAAAGTGCACAATCTGGAATTGATGTATTCCGAATTTTTGATAGCTTAAACTGGTTTGAAGGAATGGTTCCTGCGATTGAAGCAGTACGAGCAAATAATAAAATTGCGGAAGCATCTATTTGTTACACAGGAAATGTATTAGATAAAGGGAATAAAAAATATGATTTATCTTATTACATGAAATTAGCGAAAGAACTGGAAGCTGCCGGAGCACACGTATTAGGAATTAAAGATATGGCTGGTTTATTAAAACCTGAAGCCGCATATCAATTAATTACAAATTTAAAAGAAGTAATTGATATTCCAGTTCATCTTCATACACATGATACGAGTGGAAATGGTGCATTCATGTATGCTAGAGCAATCGATGCTGGGGTAGATGTTGTAGATGTAGCGGTTGGATCAATGGCTGGTTCTACATCTCAACCGAGTGCACAGTCGTTATATCATGCATTAGACGGTACAGATAAACAACCGAAAATGAGTATCGATCATTATGAAACATTGTCTACGTATTGGGAAAGTGTACGAGCATATTATGAAGATTTTGAAAGTGGAATGAATGCGCCACATACAGAAGTATATACTCATGAAATGCCTGGAGGACAGTACAGTAACTTACAGCAACAAGCAAAAGCTGTAGGACTGGAAGAGCGCTGGGATGAAGTGAAAACAATGTTCAACACGGTGAACCATATGTTTGGTGATATCGTAAAAGTAACACCATCTTCTAAAATTGTTGGTGATATGGCATTATTTATGGTTCAAAACAATTTAACAGAAGAAGAGGTTTATGAACGTGGAGAGTTTATGGACTTCCCTCAATCGGTTATTGAATTTTTCCAAGGGAATATTGGTCAACCATATGGTGGCTTCCCGGAAAAACTTCAAAAAATAATTTTAAAAGGTCGGGAAAAAATCGACGTTCGACCAGGGCAGTTATTAGAGCCAGTTGATTTTAAAAAGACACATGAAGAATTATCGAAAAAGTTAGGTTTTGAAGTATCTAACCATGATGTATTAGCATATGTACTATACCCTGATGTATTTACGACATTTGCGAACTTTAGAGAAGAATTTGCTGATGTGTCTGTATTAGATACACCAACATATTTTTATGGAATGCGGTTAGGAGAAGAAATCGAAGTTGAAATTGAAAAAGGAAAGACGTTATTTATCCGTCTAGCATCAATTTCAGAGCCACGTTCTGACGGTACACGTGTCATTTACTTTGAATTAAATGGTCAATCTCGTGAAATTATTTTAAAAGATAAGAACATCACATCACAAGTTGCGGAACTTCCAAAAGTAGATAAAGAAGATCCGAAACAAATTGGTGCAACGATGCCTGGAACTGTTATTAAAACATTAGTTTCAGAAGGGGATAAAGTAGAGAAAGGTGATTATCTATTAATTACGGAAGCAATGAAGATGGAAACGACGATTCAAGCGCCGTTTAAAGGAATTGTAAAACGTATTTTCGTAAATGATGGAACAGCTATCTCTGTAGATGATTTGTTAATCGAGTTTGAATAAGTTATAGTATGGAGGTTAGAACATGTAATTTGTTCTAACCTCTTTAATTTGTAGAAAATGAGGAAGATATATGGACATACCAATTTTATATGAAGACAATCATTTGTTAATTGTTGAAAAGCCAATCAATATTCCAGTACAAGAAGATCGAACGAAAGATGAGGATTTATTAACTATTTTAAAGAAATTCATTAAACAGCGAGACGAAAAACCTGGAAATGTATATTTAAGTTTAATTCATCGCTTAGACCGTCCAGTCGGTGGAGCAATTGTTTTTGCTAAAACATCAAAAGCAGCATCGCGACTTAGTGATCAACTACGTAGACGAACAATTGAACGGAAATATTTAGCGGTTGTTCGTGGAGAAATAAAACAAAAAGAGGCAAAATTAGTCGATTATTTATGGAAAGATACGAAAAAAAACATCGTTTCCATCGTATCGAAACATAAACATGGTGCGAAACAAGCGATTTTAACGTACAAAGTGCTAGAAACGAATAAAAAATTATCGTTGTTAGAAGTTGAATTAGAAACTGGACGACCACATCAAATAAGAGTTCAATTAAATGGTACGGGACATCCATTATATGGAGATCAAAAATATGGTCAGCATGTAAATAAAGTCGGAGAACAAATTGCACTTTGGGCTTATGAACTAACTTTGACACATCCAACAACGAAACAAGTTATAACGGTTCATTCATTTCCAAAAGAAACATACCCTTGGTCAGAATGGTCGTATATAAAAAAATGAGGCTAGGAATATCCTAGGCCTCATTTTTTGCACTTTGTTTCATATGAAGAATATTTTTATTTGTTTGTGTTACTTTTACTTTTTGTTCTTGATGTGCACTACGGTTTGATAATAACATGAAGTAACTTAACATACCGAAATAGCATGTAATAAAGAATGCATGGAATAATGCAATCCATAAGTTTAACTCTGTAAAGATAATCATAGCTCCAAAAATTACTTGTAATAAAATTAAACTAAAAGAAATAATCCATCCATAATACATTACGCGGTTATTACGGTAATTTTTGTGTACTTTAATGAAGAAAATGAATGTCCAAATAAATAAAATTGCTGCTAACGATCTGTGTCCCATTTGTACCCATTGATGGAAATTATAATCGGCAAATGCGAATGGAGCATTATTATCACAAAATGGCCAACTACCACAAACGAGGTTTGCATTTATATGTCTTACTAATGCGCCTGTATATACTACGATAATCGTAAAAATGGATAACAAGTATATTTCTATCCGATCTTTTTTCTTAATATGCAAAGTATCCGCGTCTAACTTATTGTCAATTTCGAATATGAGTAACATTAGTAAAAAGATAGAAGCAAATGACACTAAAGAAACACCGAAATGGATCGCTAATACGAAATCAGACTGTCCCCAAACAACTGCTGCAGCTCCAATTAATCCTTGTAAAACTAAGAAAAACACAGAGATGAAAGATAAGAACTTAACTTCTCGAATGTGTCCTAAGTGCCCCCAAGCAAATACTGCCAGTAATAAAACTGTCACACCAATGATGCTTGAAACAAGTCTGTGACTATATTCAATAATTAATTCTGGTGTGATGACATTCGGAAATAATTGACCGTTACATAATGGCCAACTACTACCACAACCGGCACCTGAATCTGTTTTGGTTACTAATGCACCACCTAGTAAAATAAAAAACATACCAATCGTGGAAACGACAGATAACCATTTAATCGTTCTAAACATACGTATAGCCTCACTTTATATTAAAATAATAGATGATATAAAAAATTGTTCATTACTTATCATAATAGCATATTCATGAAGAAATCAATTAAAAAAAACATATTAGAACAAGAAGTTCATCAATTATCATAAATTTGTAACAATAATGGAATAAATACGTAAAATTCAGTGACAGATATAGTACAAATTCTTGCAAAAGATATAGAAATTTGATAAAAATAGTATGTAGAAGTTGTCATACGAAAATCCAATGTTCTTAAGTGGGGGAAGTAATATAAAGACTTAAAGAACAAAGTGTTTGAGAAAGTTGATACACTGTGGATACTCGCTAAAAATGCTTTCATTACAATCGTAAAGAGAGTGACAGCATGAATGATTAGAATATGTATGTAAGAGTAGTTTATTCTTCGCCATATTCTACTTATTTATAATATTGAAGGGAGGCAGCTGCAATATATTTGTAACAGAAGTGTGATCTTCCAGATGAATAACGTGTATGTTATTCATAAAGCCTTTTATTCATTTTCTGTATGAAAGATTAAGTAATTGTATAAACTAACATTATTCATTCAATATTATGTTATTACATTATATTTCGCTATAATTTTATGTTTATTATAAAATGAAACGTAATAACGGATATTGGTTTTAAACATGTTTAAAAATATACGATGTACTTAAGGATAAAAGTGTTTTCAATCCCTATGTCACAATATATCCATATGTAAAAAAGCATTTTGATCGACCACGTTAACTGAATGACTTTATTGATTCGTGAGACAAACTTTGAACAAAGGTATTTAAATTAAAATGCATCCCGGATAATTCATTAAATCAATGAATTGTATAAGATGAAATATTGCATTGTAGCCTTACGTGGTTTATGATAGTAATATACTAAATTCACTTGCCGAATGCAGTTTAAAATTAATGAAAGAGAGGTATACATACATGAAAGGATGGTTAGGGAAAGCAAAGAGCCTTCTAATATTGGGTGCTTTAGCCTTTGTACTTTCAGGATGTGGAAGAGATAATTTAACGGCACTTGTACCTAAAGGGTACGGGGCAGAGGTTTCGATGAATTTAATCATTTTAACGACGGTGATAATGACATTTGTACTAATTATTGTATTTATCATTTATGCATTTGTCTTAGTTAAATTCCGTAAGAAAAAGGGAGACGCTGTTATCAATCCTGAGCAAGTAGAAGGAAACAAAACATTAGAAGCAGTATGGACGATTATTCCAATTATCTTAGTAGTTATTATGGCTGTTCCAACTGTATTTGCTACATTCCACTTAGCAGATGATTCAGACAAGGAAGACCATATTAACGTAAATGTTACTGGTAACCAATATTGGTGGCATTTCGATTATGAAAATGAAGAAATTTCAACAAGTCAGGATTTATACATTCCAGTAAATACGAAAGTATATGTTCATTTAATTACAAATGACGTTTTACACTCATTCTGGGTACCAAGTTTATCAGGTAAATTAGACGTTAACCCAGAAAACGTAAATACAATGTATTTAGAAGCATATGAAGAGGGAGTGTACTTCGGTAAATGTGCTGAATTATGTGGGCCTTCTCACTCACTAATGGACTTTAAAGTTGTTGTAGTAAGTGAGGAAGAATATGAGCAATGGGTTGCAGACATGCAAGACTTTAACTCTGAAGAAGTGGAGTTAGATGCAGTTGCACAAGAAGGTCAAGAATTGTTTGAAGAAAAAGCGTGTATTAGTTGTCACGCAACAGATACACAAAACTACTCAGCAGGTGCAGTACCAGTTGGACCAGACTTAACGAACTTAGGAGACCGTTCACGTTATGCTGGATATTTAATGCCAACTAAAGAGAATTTAGTAAACTGGATTTTAGATCCAGAAACATTAAAGCCTGGAAACTTAATGACAGGTAACTATCCTGATGTTACAGAAGATGAAGCTGACAAAATTGCAGAATACTTATTACAATTAAAGCCATCTGACGTTACAGCAGAAAGTAAAGAAAAATAATTTATTTTAATAAACCTTAAGTTCTTAGATTAAAATATAGGAGGTATTTAATGTGAGTACAGCAGCTATGGGTAAAAGAAGCTTTGGCGCATTCTTATGGGATTATATGACAACTGTTGACCATAAGAAAATTGCTCACCTATACTTAGCAGGTGGAGGATTCTTCTTCATCCTAGGTGGAATTGAAGCATTAATTATTCGTATTCAGTTAATTAAACCTGAAAACGACTTTATTAGTGCAGGATTCTATAACGAAGTAATTACGATGCACGGTACTACAATGATTTTCTTAGCGGCCATGCCGATGATGATAGGACTTATGAACGCCGCTATGCCGTTACAAATAGGAGCACGTGACGTTGCTTTCCCATTTTTGAACGCACTTAGTTTCTGGTTATTCTTCTTCGGGGGAATTTTATTAAACATCAGTTTCTTAACTGGTGGGGCTCCTGATGCTGGTTGGACATCTTATGCTTCATTAGCAATGCAGTCACCAGGACATGGGGTTGATTACTATGTAGTAGGGTTACAGATTGCAGGTGCAGGTACGTTAATGGGAGGTATTAACTTCTTGGCGACAATTGTTACAATGCGTGCACCAGGTATGACTTATATGCGTATGCCATTATTTACATGGGCTTCATTCGTAACGAGTATTTTAATTTTATTCGCATTCCCACCATTAACGATCAACTTATTTTTATTAATGTTTGACCGTATGTTTGATACAGCGTTCTTTAACGTTGCATTAGGTGGTAACACAATTATTTATCAGCACTTATTCTGGATTTTCGGACACCCAGAAGTTTATATCTTAATTTTACCGTTTTTCGGTTTATTCAGTGATATCTTCTCTACTTTCTCAAGAAAGAGATTATTCGGATACACTGCAATGGTTTTCGCGACGATGTTAATCGCGTTCTTAGGATTCATGGTATGGGCTCACCATATGTTTACAGTTGGTCTAGGTCCTGTTGCTAACTCAATCTTCGCAGTAGGTACAATGGCAATTGCGGTACCGACAGGAATCAAGATTTTCAACTGGTTATTAACGATGTGGGGTGGTCAAGTAACGATTAACTCTGCAATGTTATGGGCACTAGGATTTATCCCATCATTTACAATTGGTGGAGTTACAGGTGTTATGCTTGGATCAGCAGTTGCTGACTACCAGTATCATGACACATATTTTGTTATCGGACACTTCCACTACGTAATCGTTGGTGGTTCAGTATTTGGTATTTTTGCAGGTTTACATTACTGGTGGCCGAAAATGTTCGGTCGTGTATTGAATGAGACATTAGGTAAGTGGACATTCTGGTTATTCTTTATTGGATTCCATTTAACATTCTTTATTCAACACTTCTTAGGTCTAATGGGTATGCCTCGTCGTTACTGGGTATTCTTACATGACCAAGGTTTAGAATTAGGAAACTTAATTAGTTCAGTTGGTGCCTTCTTCATGGGTGTTGGATCTATCATATTCGTATTTAATATTATTTATACGGCAATTAAAGGAGAAAAAGCAGAAGCGGATCCATGGGATGGTCGTACATTAGAGTGGACAGTTTCATCTCCACCGCCATATTATAACTTTGAACAGTTACCATTAGTTCGTGGTTTAGACCCGTTATGGATTGAAAAAATGGAAGGTGACGGAACTGTACCTCCAGGAGAACCTTTAGATGATGTTCATATGCCTAATGGTTCAATCTTACCGTTCTTAATGGGATTAGGATTCTTCATAGCTGGATTTGGATTTATTTACCAAGATGGTCAAGGAAGCTTATGGTATTTAGCGCTTTACGGAGGATTGGCGTTTGCTATCGGATGTATGGTTGTTAGATCACTGAAAGATGACTATGGCTACTATATCCCTAAAGAAGAACTTCAAAAAGCACTTGAAGGGGAGGCTAAGTAATAATGAGTCATGATCATAGCAACTTATTTCCAGAAACTCTCCCGGCAGAGCCTGAAAAAGCTACACTAGAAGGTAAAAACAAATTCTTTGGGCTATGGTTCTTCTTAGGTGGGGAAACAGTATTATTTGCAAGTTTATTCGGGACTTACCTTGCGTTGAAAAATTCAACTGCAGGGGGTCCTGCATCAGATGAATTATTCGGTCTTGGACTTGTGTTTTTAATGACAATGTTATTATTAACAAGTTCATTAACGAGTGTGTACGCTATGTTTCATATGCGTAACGGTGATTTCAAGAAAATGTATTTATGGTTAGCAATTACTGGATTATTAGGTATTGGGTTCTTAGCTTGTGAAATCTACGAGTTCGCGCACTATATCACAGATTACGGATTTACTTTCCGTTCATCAGCGTTTGGTTCAGCGTTCTATGCATTAGTTGGATTCCACGGAGGACACGTATTATTCGGTATTTGTTGGTTAATTCTGTTATTAGTTCGAAATGCTAAGCGCGGATTAAACTTATATAACGCACCTAAATTCAACACATTCAGTTTATACTGGCACTTCATTGATGTTGTTTGGGTATTCATCTTCACAGTAGTTTACCTAATGGGAAAGGTGGGTTAATAAATGACAAACGAAGTAAATACAGAACAAGCAGAATTACTTAGACGAAAAAAGAGTAAAGATGAAATGAAAAAGCAATTAATTTCTTTCAGTATGATGATTGTTTTTACTTTAATTTCTTTTGGTTTAGTAGCAGTAGGAACAATTGAAAGAATGTACATTTTACCTATCCTTTTTGTGATGGCTATCGTACAAGCAGGATTCCAGTTTTATTACTTTATGCATTTAAAAGATAGAGATCATGAAATGCCAGCTACTTTCATCTATGGTGGAGTATGGGCAGGATTTTTAACACTAGCGGGATTAATAGTAATCACTTGGTGGTAATAGGTAAAAGCTAGAGAACTTGGTTCTCTAGC
>NZ_JBBKBG010000049.1:0-12995 GCF_037892545.1 Pseudogracilibacillus sp. ICA-222130 | reverse complement strand
GAATTATGGTGTATTTCCGCAAGTGTAACGCATTTTTCCCATTAACTTGCGGAATTATCGTTTATTTACGCAAGTGTAACGCTATTTTCCTATGAACTTGCGGAATTATCATTTATTTACGTAAGTGTAACGCTATTTTCTCATGAACTTGCGGAATTATGGCGTATTTACGCAAGTGTAACGCTATTTTCTCATGAACTTGCGGAATTATCGTGTATTTACGCAAGTGTAACGCTATTTTCTCATGAACTTGCGGAATCAAAAGCGACATCCCTAATCTGCAACAAACTATCATAGATAAAGTTCTATTAATAGAAATCTCTCCATATATATGAGTTGGGGTTCTCATTGGAAATAATTTTGCGGAAGAGGAAGTATTAGAGGAAATCAATCAATTAATGAAACAGGGTGTATTTGTTTATATTATTAGCCAAATGCTCGGAACGGTTGTTGGTAACCAAGGAACACCGTTAAAAGTAGATAAAACTTTTTTAACATCCAGCCCATATCTACTAAACGCGCTTTATCTCGTCGGTGGAGATTTTGCCAATGAAAAACAATCCTATCAAGACATCATGTATTATACCGATGTCATGTACCAGCATTTTAAACCAATCGGTATCACAACTGATGCAACACCCCTCTGAAAATTCATCAACAAAACCATCTAAATGGTGTCATTTTCGCAAAAGATAATCCGAATTTCGCGGAAGAGTTTCTCGTAGCAATTGCTAAAAAACGGTTCTGGGATCGAACATAAACGATGACATACCCGTATGATGAAAGGATGCAGGACTCCCCTGTATCCTTTTTTAACCTTCTATTTTTCAATAAGCACGTATACTTTTATAAAAAGAGTGTATTTTAACATATAGACAATCTATATGTAGAGGTGAAAACATTCATGGACTGGATGATTGGAAAAAGCATTCCTCGAAAAGAAGCAGAAGAAAAAGTAACCGGAGCGGCTAAATATACCGATGATAGGTCAGATGCTCAAATGTTACACGTAAAATTAAAAGTTAGTACACATGCACATGCCAAACTAAAGAAAATCGATACATCAAAAGCTGAAAAAGTGACCGGAGTACATGCCATCATCATCGGGGAATCTTTGCCATTAACAGGAACAGATATAAAAGACAGGCCGATTTTAGCTTATAAAAAAGTACGCTATTTTGGAGAACCAATCGCAGCCGTCGTTGCAGAACATCCATACATTGCCGAACAAGCGGCAGCATTAATCGAAGTCACCTATGACCCATTACCAATAATCAACACGACAGAAGAAGCGATGAAACAAGAAGCAACTTTAGTACATGAAAACTTAGCAACCTATCATAAAACAGACAAAGTATTTCCCGAAGCAAATTCAAATATCGCAAATCGTGTCAAAGTTCGTAAAGGCGATATTCAAAAAGCGTGGCTACAATCGCATATGACAATAGAAGAAAATTACGTTGTTCCACCTTCAGACCATACTGCAATCGAAACAAGAAGTGCCATTGTAGAAATAAAACCAGATGGCACGGTAATGATTACATCCACAACCCAAGCTCCTTACGGTGTCAAATCAGAATTCAGTGAAACATTCGAACTGGAAGAAGGAAAAATTATTGCAACGACTCCACTTGTCGGAGGTGCCTTCGGTGGAAAAGTTACTACTCAGTTGGAATTAATCGCCTATATCGCATCCAAAGCAGTAAACGGAAAATGTGTAAAACTTACCTACACACGAGAAGAAGACATGCTTACTGCCCCTGTTCGCATGGGATTAGATGCAAAAGTAAAACTCGGCGCCACGAAAGATGGCAAACTAACTGCCGCCGAAATTACATATTTAATCGATACTGGTGCTTATGCTGATAAAGGAACATTGCTAACAACAGCCGTCGCAGCAACATGTACAGGTCCATACAAAATAGACCATATTCGATGTGACGCGATTTGTGTCTATACGAATCATCCGTATATTACTGCATATCGTGGCTTTAGCCATTCAGAAATTTTATTTATGTTTGAACGTGCCATGGATACATTAGCAAAAAAACTCGAAATGGACCCATTACAATTTCGAAAAAAGAATGCGATCGTTAAAGGTAATACATCCCCTACACAAACAGTATTAAATGAAAGTTCTGTCGGAAATTTACCGAAATGTATCGACCAATTACAAGAGATGATGAATTGGAAAGAAGGAGTCACCATCCCTATTGATGAAAGGAAAATACGTGTAAAAGGAATGTGTTGCTCCTGGAAAACATCGACTATTTCTGGTGCCAGTTCTGGTGTTGTTTTACTTTTTAATGCAGATGGAAGCGTCAATATTTTATCCGGTATTGTAGAAATCGGGATGGGGACAAAAACGATCCTCGCACAATTATTAGCCGAAAGATTGAAAATGGATATAAATAATATCCACGTACAAATGGATGTTAATACAAAAACAATCCCAGAACATTATAAAACTGTCGCCAGTAGAGGTACACTACTCGCTGGCCGTGCTTTATTAAAAGCCGCTGATGATGCAGTCGAACAATTACGTGACATTGCTTCACGTGTTCTCACCTGTTCCCCTGAAGATTTAGAAGTTGGATATGAAAAAGTATATGTACGTGATGATCCAACTACATACGTCTATATAAAAGATGTCTGTTACGGGTATCAATATTCAAACGGAAACTCTATCGGTGGACAAGTAATTGGTAAGGGGAATTACACGATTCGTCACTTATCACATTTAGACCCTAAAACAGGTAAAGGTAAAACAGGACCAGAATGGACTGTCGGCGCTCAAGGTGTTGAAATAGAATTCGATCAACGTGACTTCACTTACAAAATTTTAAAAGCTTATTCTGTCATCGATATTGGTAAGGTACTGAATTATAAAGCAGCACTAGGACAAGTGATGGGCTCTATGAGTATGGGGTTAAGCCATGCAAGTGCCGAAGCATATGAATTTCGGGAAGATGGAACAATGAACATACCAAAATTAAGAACATACGGTCCATTACGATATGGTGACCATCCCGAATACATTGCGAAATTCATTGAAACAGCACATCTTGACGGCCCATATGGTGCACGAGGTGTCGGAGAGCATGCATTAATCGGTATGCCTGCCGCATTAGGCAATGCATTATCAACTGCAGCCGGAGTCGAATTAAATCAATTGCCACTCACACCTGAAATGATTTGGCGCAAAAAAGTAGGTGACAAATTTTTATGATCCCATACAATTTTGAATATTATAAGCCGACCACAATGAAAGAGGCGACAAACCTTTTCCAATCTTTACTGCAAGAAAACAAGTCACCTATTTACTTTGCTGGGGGAACAGAAATAATTACGCTAGGAAGAATGAACAAAATAGTTACCGATGCTGTCATTGACATTCATCATATCCCGGCATGTCATATATTAGAACAAGATGATACTTGGCTTACATTGGGTGCTGCATTATCCTTGACTAGCATAAAAGAGATGAAAAAATTTCCCCTATTAGAAAAAGTCGTATCTGAAATAGCAGACCGAACATCACGAAACAAAATTACATTAGGTGGTAATATTTGTGCAAACATTATTTACCGGGAAGCCGTTCTTCCATTTTTACTTACGGAATCATATGCGGTTATCGCAACGCAACACGGTTTAAAAGAACGACCGTTCCAGGAGTTGTTCGATCAAACATTGCAATTAAAGGAAGGAGAATTCCTTGTTCAAGTGAAAGTAGCGACAAAAGACCTTGCCCTCCCATTCTTTACCGTAAAAAAACGCCGTCAATGGGGTGTTGGTTATCCTTTACTTACCATTGCTGCCATTTTGAAAGAAACACACATCCATACAGCTTATAGCGGTTTATATGCCTATCCATTTCATTGTGAAAAAGTGGACGCACAGCTGAACAAACCTAATACAGAACGAGCTAAACGAATAGAACATGCCCTACAAGCATTTCATAAAGAAATCTTACACGATATTCATGGGTCTGATACGTATCGTAAATTTGTTTTAAAAAATGTCTTAACAGATGTCATCGACACTTTAGAAAAAGGATGAGCTAAATGGAAGAACAAGTAATAACATATCAAATTAATGGCAGGGAACGAACCTTTCATGCACGTAATGCTGACACGATGCTCTATGTCCTAAGGGAAAAACTTGGATTGACTGGGGCAAAACCAGGCTGTTTAAACGGGGATTGTGGTGCCTGTACAATTGAAGTCGATGGAAAAGTCATGAAATCTTGCCTTATGCTTGCGATTGAAGGACATCAAAAAAAGATTACAACGATTGAAGGGCTTCACCAAACACCTATACAAGAACAATTTATTGAAAACTTTGCTTTTCAATGTGGTTATTGTTCTCCTGGATTTATTATGAATTGCCATGCGCTTGTCAATCAACTACCAAATGCATCTGATAGCGATATAAAAGAATGGTTAGAGTCTAATATGTGTCGTTGCACAGGGTATAAGGAAATGGAGGAAGCGGTGAAAGCAACAATTAAAAAAATGCAATAAACTATGCATTGCAACCATTTTTTCATACAAAACGTGACGTCCTTTACGGAACGTCACGTTAAATCTTGTTTAAAGATACGCATTCTTGGAGTAAAAATAAATAAGGCAAGCACCGAAATAATGACAATATGAACGACTGTATTCATTTGTTCATTATTTAACAGTGGGCCAAGAACAACATCAAAAACTTCATGATTAATAAAAACATATATAAAGCCAGTCGTAATCCAAGCAATCATATAATGGAACAGTCCAGCTATCCGCGGAAACATGCTCGTCCCCAGCACAACGATTATCCCATAAACAATACCTATAAGAACGAACAATAAAACATCCCAAAAATATACAGCCTTCCCACTCGCAATAGATACAAACCATTCATTATGGGCATAATAAATTGAAAATCCACCTATCACTAGCACATCCACCACAACGGCCATTACATAACCTAATCTAATCATCCAGGTAACTAATCGAAGGAAAAGTAATATGAAAGCTAACACATACAATATAACAAAAAGCATGTATCTTAACCTACCTTACATTTTATGTATAAAAATATGATACCATATTTAAAACTGGAAAGTCAGGTACAGAATATAAGACATCATCTCCCTTGAATAGCATGCTTTTTCTATAGAACTACCACTTCTTTTTCTTTCAACCGCTCTGTCTCTATTTTTAATATTTGTTGATTCATTACAATCAAATAGAAATGAAAAAAGTTATGTTCAAACAATCATTTGTTTTCAAGACTATTTTATGATGATACGATGGAAGTGATGAGACAAATTTAATTAGAAAATCTTAAAGATGAGAATGATGGTTTCAAATTACGGTATCGTATGAAACAACTATACAAAACAGTAAATGTACAAAGAAATGCATCTTATTGTTAAAAAACGATACAAGTAAAGGATGGTATTTGTTATGATAGAGGAGAAAAAAATGGATCAATTCATCGAATATATAGAGACGATTACACCTGAAGAATTAATCGGAGAATTGACACAGAGCAAACCAACGAAAAGTGACCTCGATATTATTACAGGCATTCGTGAACAAGGTGTAACGGATCCAGTTGTGAATGCAATTTTGCATTATATGTTATTAATAAATAAAAGTATTTCCTGGTCCTATATTCATGAGTTGACGAACCATTTCGTACGTCAAGACATAAATACAGCGAGAAAAGCGATCAAATATTTCCAAAAACAACACGAACAAATGAAACGACCAAATAACTCTGACAGTCACATCGATGAGCCAACATTGAAAGAGGGTATTTTACAAGCAATTGAAAAAGGATATAACAATGAACAGTTAGGACAATATGTAAGAAGTTTATTCAAATGATACAATATTAAAGTTCATTTCTTTCCGGTATGTATTATGTTTTTATGAAGATGCTTGTGAAATGATATATGCCCCTAGAAAATATATTATAGGGGCATGTATTTAAGTCTCTTCTATTTCATACTCAAACGGAAAAGTTAACTGTTCTACTTCTAGTTCATTTAAAGAAATTTTTTCTGAAAAAGAATGATCTTCTTGGTTAAATATTCCTGTTCCATTTCGGCTACTTTTTGCTTGTAGAGAAAGATAACTTCTAAACACTTTATTTAAATGTAGAGGATAAGGTTGTATTGTCCCCTTGTCTGAAGTAAGGGAAGCACGTCTTAACCAATGAACAATTGTTGCAATTTCATCACTTTCTTCCACAGATTCACAACCTAATACAACTAATTCCACAAGTGATTGTTGTACTAAAAAACGGGACGGAGCTCCATATTTAATGGTATTTTTATGGATAGACCTCATATTATCCATTCTTAAAGCAATAGAATAATACAATTCTTCGTTTGTTGTGAATAATCCACTATTATAGTTTAAATAACCTTTACTTTTATTCCATATTCGATATTGTGGTATTTCTTCATGATTACTTATACGAACAATTCGAATTCGGTTCCTATATTTCTTAGAAACCAATGATTGAATTTTTGGTAGCAATTGACTTATATGTTTGTTCGTTACTTCTTTCATCTGATAACTTCTATATACCTCGTCTATCATAAAGATAATTTTTTTGTCTGTTTTCTCTGCTACTTCTTCTAAAGACTCCCCGATAAATTGTACAAAAGATGTCACCATCCATGCAGCATCTTTTCTTTTTATGAATGCATGATCTCGGTGAGTGTGGAATTGTAATAGTGCTTCGTGAAATAACTTCCATCCACTTCCTTTCGTTGTAAATAATTTCACACGTAACGGTTCCTCTAAGGAAAACTGACTGACAACCGGGATAGATGAACTACCTTTTTGAATCATCCCGGCGGAAAATATAATATGCTCATCTAATTTCATGTTTCTTACCCGAGGTGGACAAATTCCTATATTATTCAATAAATCTTTCATGCTATTTCGTAACCGTTGTATAGCTTCACCTTCTATTTTCCGGTCACTTTTTTCTTGTATAGGATGAATAAACTGTGTTAGTCTCCCAGTTCTAGCAAAGCTTTCTTTCAATAGTTGTTTTGGGTCATAATATTTCCCATACTTATGGGGTTCCTCTATTTCAATTAAAGATAAAATAAGTGTATTTTTCTCTAATGAAATATCATTTAATTGATCAATTGTCGCATCCATATATGTACGAGCTTTTTCATTTTCGCTTCGTGCACGAATGATATTAGTTGGATCCATTTGTACGATATCTATCAACACTATATTTTTTCCATCCGTCTTTAATATAAATTTATTTGAATCACCAATTTGTTTTTCTAACAAGTCTTCATTTTGCTCTATAAAATGCTCCCGTAAGGATTCTCTTCCCCATATCTCAAGTCGAATATGACGTAAATCTTCATTCGGTACAACAAAAGGTGTCTCATTATTGCCATTACGTAATTGTGTTCGCTTTACTTCTCTCCCTTTTTCCAATAGGTGCAAATATGGAAAACATTCCTCAACTAATTCAAATAAATAATGCTTTTCTCGTAAACCAATTCCCGCTTCTGTTTTCATTAAAGATTTATTTATAAACACTTGATCACTATAAACAGGTAAAACTTTCATAGACCCCTTAGAAAAGGATAATGGATCCTTTAGAATTTCTTCTGGTTTATAAGAAGTTAATGTCCCAAATGCGCGTTGTTTCATAAATTGGCGTATACCTTCAGTCCACTTTAACGTTCCTGCTCTTTTTTCATATTGCCAATGAGCAAAGGTGGAGGCATTTTCCAATAGTGAACTTTCAAGTTGGATGAGCATTGAACCACGCCTATTATATCTAATATCGTGAATATCCCTTATTCCATTTGTTATATACCTACGTATGCCAAATTTTACATTTAAGATGCCTTCTTCCAATAATTTAGCACGATTTTGATAAGAAAATTTAATTATATAAGAATAGCGTTCAGATGGGACACCATTATAATCAGTATTTTGTATCACATCACTCATACATTCGTACTTATTATTAAATTTTATTGGATAAAAGGATACCTTTTCATTTAAAACTGAAAAGTCTCTCACCTCTTTATTATTCGGATTTATATAGAGATGTTTTTTTCCTGATGCTGCAAACTGATAAGAAAAAAATGCAGGGATCCAATTATAATAGATTTCTTTCTCCATGTCTTCAACATGTTGTATTCTTTCCCACTTTATTTTCTGTAACTCATTTGAAGGTGGGAGGACTTGATCGAAAGATACAAGAAATTGCTTATATAATAGTTGCAAGAATGCTTGTTCAATTGGTTCAAAACTTAATAACCAATACTTTTCATTTCGAATATTAGCATAAAAAATAGATGGGAACGTTCGTTTAATTGTTTCATTCAATTGATACATATAAAAGTTGAATTTCTTTTTATCCTTCTTTTCTTTCCAAATACTTAACCAATCTTTCGGAAGTTGTAAATAGTAAATTGGATGATTATCGAAAATTTTTTGAATGACTCCTCTGTTTATTTCAAAACTAAATAATTGAATATGGTTTTCTTCTTTCACTTCCATGCACCTACTTTCAAATCATGTAATCCATTTATAAATGGTTCATACAATAATTGAAAATGTGGATCTTCCTCATGTAATACCTTTTTCCAGTAGTCGATCATTGTTGGATTATTTTTTTCATCATAGAAAAACTTTGCATCACAGTAAAATACACGGGCATCTGTCCCCCCTCTTAATAACCTACCAATTAATTGCCATACCGGAATTAACGTAAATAAAGCTAACACTGTACGTTCTGATTCGTTTAAATAATTCCACGTTCCTTTTTCCTGATGCATCTTATGAAACAATGCATTACTATCCTTTCGCATTTTTCGCAATGCAGCAACACCTGTTAATTGTTCTCTCTTGATTTCCTGAATCATTTGCGGATATAAACTATGTAAATATTGAACGAAGTATGGTAAGTTATTAGGCGTTGGATATGGTCTCGTTAAAAAATATACGGAACCAAATAAAGACTTATTAGAATTTGTTTGTAATATATTATAGCCCCGATTCATCGCAAGTAATGGAGCAACAAATATTTCTTCTTTTTCTTTGTGTAAATCCTTCAGTTTAGAACGGTGAAACGTTTTTGGCTCCAATGAGTTTTCTCTTCTATCTAACACTAAATAATTATCCTTTAATGTTCCTTGTTTACTTAATGCCTTTTGGACAACCTCTACATCTTGATAACTGTTAACAATGAGTAAAATACGTCGCCTTTCCCCTCTTTCTTTCCAATAGAGGAGTTCTTTATCTATATGAAAAATTAAAGCTTCAATCATTTTTTCTAATGCTAGTGGACGTTTGGATGTAGGTTGACCAGAAACATATAAAAATGTTTCTTCCTCACGAATTGGCAACATGAATTGTTCCACTTTCGGTAATGGAGCTACAGACGACAATGTCCAATGAACAGCTGATTCTACATGGTAATGCGGAGATCCTTTTATATAACTAGTACCAGATAAGTAAATAACAGTTGGTCCCGCAGTTCCTTTTAAAGGCTTGTACATTTGATGCCAGTTATACAACAAATCCATTCCCATCCCTTGATACATTTGTAGTTTAATTTGTGTTGTGTTATCATTACGCTCCAAATAAAATCCATATTTCAAACCTGTCATTGATTCACGAATAAGCGGTAAAAATGCAGATACTTGATCAAACACTAGTTGATGATCTGGTAACTGATATTTGTGAAACATATATCGATTCGTTTGAATATAATGGAGTGCATGCTGAATGTTTGCTAAATAAATATATACATATAATTTATCGATTTGTTTATATGTTTCTTCTGAAGAAACAATCTGTACACCATGCTTTTCAATCCAACTTAGTGCCATTGATCGTTTATCTTCTTTCGATGTTAACCTTCCTAAATAACTCAATGGCTCTCCAGAGTGATAGCTAGCTTTTTTCGCATATTCTTTTAACTCACGCTCCATTTGTATACTACCATCTAGTGAATGAACAAGATGATATCGTAATCGAGATAAATATGTCACTTGACGAGCCATGTATTCTTTAATATGTACATTTTCATTTATCAACTGATACAGTTGTTCTGTGTTATGTGATAAATGAGATGTCATATAACGCCAACTAATCACTTCATCAATCGGTTCATACCTTTCATTATTCGACAATGCTAATGCGTCCATTTGTAATTTATTTGTCGGACTATTTCCACGTATATATAACGGCACTTCAGTAATAAATTTATTTTCAAACATACCTTTTGTTTGATCCGCTTCATCTACAAATATAACGTCAACAAGATCATATGCTGCTTCATACAATGTTCGTTCATAAAGATCTATCATCGGTGGTAGCGTCATCGATAATAGTGCGGCCTCTGTTGTAATCCACACTTCCGCCTCATGCATCTGATTCATTGCTTCATATTTTCCACAATGTTGTGCTAACGGACAAAGATACACACCCTTTTTTTCTGGTTCCATTAATTGCTGGCACGGTAAAAATGGTTCATTTTCCTGTTCCATCGTAAAATCATCTGCAAGATTCCGAATTATACAATCCCCTGTTAAATCTTTATACGCCAGTTCATCGTCAATATCCGCAACAGACCGAACTTGATGACGCGTAATAATTTGTTCAAAATTGTACCATTGTCGCCGAATACTAGATATAACAGCTACATGTATTCCTAATTTACGATAAACATTTGCTTTTTCATAAGCGTCTGCAACTGTTCTTTCAATAATGAGCACACGTGCCCCTTTCTTTTTTACCGCGTTATACGTCATAACATCACGATAAGTTGATTTTCCTGCACCTAATCCCCCTATAATATGATGCACTCCACTACTCGGCTGAATTTGCTTCAATGTAAAAGACTTTATCCTCTCTTGCCAACTTGTTGTGCCATTTCTAGATTTAGAGTCCATTTCTTTTACAGTACGCTGCAATTGTTCTGACGTCATAATAGGTACATGTACTTTAGTTTTCTGTGCCGGTAACGACAACTCTGTATTCTGATACAAATTAGACGGAATTTTCCCTATAAAAGATTTTGTTTCCCCACGTTCAATTCGTTCATATTGAAAGACGTCTCCTTTTAAATAACGTTTTTTTGTTTTCTCAGGAAAAACTGGTTCACATAATTCCGTTCTATAATCCTTTTTACGGTCTTTATAAAAAAGTGCTGTTTTCGATATCGGAAATTTTTCCTGACGTAAACAATGAAATAAGCGGAATTCATCCTTAACTTTTTCATAACTTTCACATACTTGATGCCACCTGTTTTCCCCTTTATAACCATGTAACAGTACACGCAATTTCGAAATTATTTCTTTTTCCTTTACTACTGGTACTATCGGCGAATCATGTCCTGTTAAAATAATCCACGCATCTCTAATGCTTATGTTCATTTCCATGAGACGAATACCCATCCCCATTAATTCAACGGCAACTATATCTTGTACAACTATTTTTGATAAATAAGTGAATTTCTTATGAGTACTTTCGACTAATTTTTCGAAAGATTGGCTCATCTTCTTCGTCACCTACCATCTTCAAAAAATTTTTCTCATCTATAATATACACTTCAGGTTCAAACCATTCCGCTTCCATTTTAAAATCATTTAACAGATTGTATACTTCCATAACATATTGATTATTTCTTTGTTGCTGTTCATAAGGAATGACATAAATTACTTCCTCATCCCTTGTCTCTCCCTTGCTTTGTATTTCTTTCCATATATCCCGTGCAAGTGTAGATGGATTCTTATAATCTTTCATATCAATTTTGAAAGAATGGTGATTCTTTTCTGCATATAAATCATAAACATCAACATTTGGATACATCTGCACTTGATAGCCGAGTGCTTGTAACCTTTTATTCATTCTATTTTCAGAAATTCCTGGTATTAATGTGAATCGTTGAATACCTGGTTTCAGGCGAATAAATTTTAATGCATAATACTGTTCTTCAAAGGGTACACCATGCTGTAAATTTGCTCTCTCTTCACATGGACTACCGTAATTGCATTGCCACTTTTGCTTTGCTGCATTATAGGATAGAGTCCAATGACAGTAAGGACATTTTCGATAATCTTGTATATTTTTAATAGATTCATAACATTCTTTTATATAATTAACCAAAGTCTTATCTGTTATTTCTAACAAAAATGTATCTAATTTACTAACAGTTAATACTGCATTTTCAGGATTGGATAAAAATAAACGAATAGTTGTATATACATTATCATCATCTATATTTTCTTTACAATATGCATAAATTTTTCGCATTGACAGTTGCTGATAATGATTTTGTAAATGGCGTAATGGAATTTCGTCTGCATGTTTATCTATCACGTATAGCAATTCATTTGCCTCATGCACTGGTCGTAAATGGGAGTCAATCATCGGTGAGTTTTCTGGGTAGTATTTTCCTATCTTTTCAAAGCCCCAATTTTTAGCGGGTTTTCGTAGAAGGTGGATAAGTTCTTGATAGTTTTTTGGGGGGATTACATTCTTTTCGTGGCATTCACGAATAAATTGTTGATAGCCATAATGAATGAACTCATGTATTTTTCTTCGATCTTCATCTGCATATTTCTGGAAGCCGGCAATTAAATAAAGTAATGCCTCATCCATTTATTCTTCCTCCTTTTCATATACAAGAACATCTTATATTTAAAATATCATATGTTATTTTCATTTTATAAATTTCTTCCACTTTTAAAGAGCACATTGACACTTCGTATACTCAATTTATTACACTGATTATACAAAAAGTTAAGAATATATTCAATTCCTGTTGGAATAACGATGACTGCTGTACCAGATGAAAATGTTAAGGAAGAAATGATTAAATGGGGAAAGCATCTACAAGTTTATCTTTTGAACATTGCCCATTTATTCGATAAATAATTAAAAAGTATTCCCTCATTAATCTAGATTCACATAAAAAACCGCCCCATTTTTTTAAAAATG
>NZ_JBBKBG010000048.1:0-13605 GCF_037892545.1 Pseudogracilibacillus sp. ICA-222130 | reverse complement strand
CGTCTCAAGCTTTTCTAGTTAACTAACAATTTCCTTTTCTTTCTTTTCTTTGGAATTATTTAATGTTGTGACATCTGTTGCTGGTTTCTCAACATAGAAAGATTGCATTTTTCTTACGTTATTATTCGATTCACGAAGTGCAATATGTTGGTGTGAGAATTTTGTTGGTGAATCAATCCCACATGAAGCACCTAACATGAATAATCCTTCGCGCATCGTACGTAAGTAGTTCGCTGTACGGAAGCGTTTCTCTTCTACAACAAGTCCTTTTTCTAAATGTGGTAAATGGGACGTAATACCAACAGGACATAAGTTGGTATGACATTTCGCGGCATTAATACAACCAACGGTATTCATTGCTGCACGAGCAACGTAAATAAAGTCTGCACCTAAGGAAAGGGCAATCGCCATTTTATCTGCTGTTGCAAGCATACCAGATGCGAAGATTTTCACATTGTCACGTACACCGTGACGTAATAATGTGTTGTGTAAAATATGGACACCAGAGAAAATTGGTAAACCTAGCCCATCTGCCATCTCCTGATACGTTGCACCAGTACCACCTTCTGCACCATCTATTGCGATGAAATCAGGGTGTTTTCCTGTTTCTTTCATATATTTTGCTAATTCTTCAAAGGAATTTTCATCCCCTGCTACGACTTTAATCCCTACCGGCTTGCCTGTAATCTCTTGCCAATGTGTAAGCCAATGGAACAAGCCTTCCATATCATTAAATAATGGAAAACGGTTTGGACTTTCTACGTCTTTCCCCATATCAATGCCACGAATTCTAGCAATTTCAGGTGTGATTTTTTCTTTTGGTAATTTTCCACCTCGAACTTTTGCACCTTGCGCTAATTTTAATTCAATTGCTTTTACCTCTGGACGTAATGCATTACTTAAAAATGTCTCTTCACAATATTTGCCATCTTTTCTTGCCCCGAAAAGGCCTGAACTGATTTGGAAGATGACATCTGCTGTTTTTTGAAATAATACTTTTTGTTCGACTAAAAGATCTGCATGGTGCATGACAGACTTACCAAAATGTTCTTCTAATTCAAAGTTTGAACAGTTCGGATTATCTGTTACATATTGCACCACCCTTTCACTTAAATGGTCCACTAATGGCTCTTCAGGAGGGTCTGGATTCACTTCATAAATACGTGATAAATGGTATGGAGATAATCCACCTTCTCCAGAGTTCATGAAACTACCACCACTGATTGCGACACCTTGTGTTAATGCTTTTACAGCACTTTTGGATAAAGCACCATAGCTCATTGCCGATACGCCGATAAGCCCTTTTACTTTAAATGGATGGCGTCTATTTTTTCCAATTACTTGGATGTTGTCTCCTTTTAAGTACCAAGGTTTCACTTCCGTTGGTATACGCTTTTCTTTTCGGCTAGTTAATGATTCATTTAAAATTTTATACGTATATGTTTTGATTAACTTATCGTTGTCTACACTTAATTCATTCGTATTTAACGGGAACATAGAGTTTGTTAAATAAAAGCTAGTTAAAGAGAAATCCTTTTTGGAGCCAAATCCGACAACTGTGTTTGCATATTTACCAGCTTTTGCAATTGTCTCAGCTGTGTCACGATCTACAGGTTTCCCTTCTTTATCATTTAAGAACCAATATTGTCGCATTTCCGGTCCGATCATTTCGAACACATAACGTAAACGCCCTAAAATTGGATGTGTTTTTAAAATAGAATGCTGATGTTGCAATTTATCCTTTAAGTATAATACGACGATAAAAATAATCACTGCATAAAAAATTAACAAAGGAACTGTTTGAAATGTTGATATAAAAATAGACAGTTTGATCACCTCTATTAATATAATAACAATAAAATTTGATTATAAAAGGATAAAATCGCTATATATCAAAAAGGTATAAGAGTTATGCCTTTTTGATATATGTTAGATGAAAATTAACAGAAAAATTTTTAAATATAAGACCTTTTCTCTAATCTACCGTGGACAACATAGTATAAAAGTAGTCCGAAAAGGATGAAAAATATTAGGTAAAAATACATATCCCTATACCCGACAAGTGGGATAAGTGATCCTAAAAATAAAGGACCTAAGCCAAGTGAGAAGTCGTAAAAAATATAATAAGTTGCATTAGCTAATCCCATGCGTTCAATTGGTGCTCGTTGGACCACAATCGCTTGTGTACTAGATTGGAAGTTTCCATACCCAAGACCAATTAATGCTGCTGCAAATAAAAAGACAGATGTAGATGTTGCTTTACTAATAAAAAACATACCGATAGCAAAAATAATGATTGTCGGATAAATAACGGCATTTCCGCCAAATTTATCGAGCACTTTACCAGAAATAGGTCTTGTTAACAGCACGACTATTGCGTAAACGACAAAATAAAATGTGCCAGCTTGAACGAGATGAATAGTTTCTGCATAAGTCGAAATGAACGATAATATACTTGAATACGCAATACCGATCACTAACATGACAGAAGCAATGGGAATGGAAGAACGTTCCAAGTAATTTGCAAGTTTAAATGTTCTTTTTTCTGTTTCTGTTTCTTCGACTTCCATCGTTGGTTCCTGAATAATAAAGGCAAAAACGAAACAAATAATTCCAATAGTTAATGAAAAGATAAATACATACGTGTATGAAAAATACTGAATAAGTAAAATACCAATAAGTGGACCTATTGCTTGTGCTAATACGACACTACTACTGAAATAACCGATCCCTTCTCCAGTTCTTGTAGGAGGAATTATTTGGGAAACGATGGTCCCTGTTGCAGTTGTAGCAAGCCCGATACCAATTCCTTGCACAACACGTACGATTAATAATAAATAAATATTTATATTAAAGAAGTAAAAGATACTTAAAATTAAAAAGATTATAATCCCAACGATTAAAATTCGCTTTGTTCCTAGTTCGTTCATTTTATTTCCAGCATATAGTCGTCCGATTAACGCACCGAAAATAAAAATACTTGAAACGAAACCTGCTACACTTGTACTAGCGTTATATGTATCAATCGCATATCCTGCCATAATGATGATCAGCAAAAACATGGATAACATAAGAAGAAAGTTCACAAATGATGTAATAATAAACGTTTTTGTCCATAATTTTTCTCTGTCACTACTCAAAAAATCACTCCTATTATAATGTGGATAAATCATATGCGATTTATATTATATCGAACAATAAAGAGAGATGGTACTATTTGGTTTTATATGGCACGATTTATTTGTGAAAAATATGAAAGCATCAGGCGTGTAATTATTTTACTCTATGTTATGTTTTTTTAATTCATTCCATTGTACAAGTAACAAAATGCCATCACGAAAAACGGTACGGATTATCATTTATAAGATAAACCGTACCGTTACAGGTCACATGTAAATTATTCTACTGTTACTTCTTTTTTGGGCATTGTATGTAAATGGTTTGCATCCGTATGAGCATACATTTCATACGTTCCAGCCTCTTCGAATGTATAGTCAGCGGTATAGGTGCCGTCCTCGTTGTTTGTAGCTTCAAACGTGACACTATTTTCTTCGTCGCCACTTTCCCATACTTCAAACTTCACTTCAGCTTTTTCTTCCGCTTCTCCCCCATATGTTACTTCTGCTAGAAATTCCACCGTCTCCCCTGCTTCTACAGTCTCTGGAAGAATAAATTGCACATCTAAATCTGCTAACTCTTCACTATTATGGTTTGCATGCTCATTCTCGTTACTACATGCAAATAAAAGTACTGCAGGTAAAAGGAATAAAAGTAATAATCGCTTTTTCATGTAAATAGCTCCTTATTGTAATAAATTTTCTTTATTTAAAGATGCAAGATCTTCCATAATATCATCCAAACTGTCCGTTTTTACTCCATCATACCCTTTTACGATATTTCCTTCAGGGTCGACTAAGAAAAACCTTGTATCATGCATTACTTCATCTGAACTTGTTTTCGGTTCTTTTAATAATGCACGGAATGATTTGATGGATAATTGTTTGATCGTATCGAAATCATACCCAGTTAAAAATGTCCATGTTTCAAAATCACTACCATATTCGTTTCCATATGTTTCTAACACTTCTGGTGTATCATAATCTGGATCTACACTGAAAGAAACGAGTTGTACAGGAAAATTCTCATCTGCAATACGTGTTTGTAATTTTGCCATATTACTCGTCATTGGTAAGCAAACCGTTGTACAATTTGTAAAGACAAAGTCTGCAATCCACCACGTTCCTTCTAAATCATCTAAGCTAAAACTTTCGTTATATTGATTGGTAAAAGAGAAATCTGCTACTTCCTCAGACATATTTGTCTCAATTGGCAACTTATCTCCACAAGCCGTCAATATTAATAAAAGGCTAGCAATAACAACGAAAAAAATCTGCCTTTTAATCATTTTTTCTCTCCTTTATACTTATAATCTGCTATCACCTTCTATTTAAGCATGTTATGCCGTAATTTGCATAAAATTTGTTTAGAAAAGTCCTACTCTTCTAACATAGCACACGATATGCCGAAAATCTCAACATAGTCATGAACAAACTATGAAGATAATGTGACAAGGGTGGATGTGATAGACACTTAAAAAGTAAGTACTCCATTAAATACCATTATTTCCCAGGAAATATTGTTTATTGATACTTTGATTTATCTTTCTATATTTCCCCTGCTAGCTTCCATATAATACGGGGTGAACGATGTGTATTTGGACAAGCAAAGGAGCGTTGCGAAAAAGATTTAGTAAACAAATTTTTTTCCACTCTAAAACCCGTACATGTTAGTTGAATTTTTACCGTTTCATTTTACAATAATAAGTGGAAGAATCAATTAGGAGGTACTATTTATGGAGAAAAAACAATTCCAAGCAGAATCGAAAAGATTACTGGATTTAATGATCAATGCGATTTATTCACAAAAAGAAGTTTTTTTACGTGAATTAATATCGAATGCGAGCGATGCAATCGATAAAGTGTATTACAAAACTTTAACAGACGATACATTAACATTTAATCGTGATGATTATTTTATAAAAATCACACCGAATAAAGAAGCAAATACGTTAACGATTACAGATACAGGAATCGGGATGACGAAAGAAGAATTAGAGGAGAACTTAGGAACGATTGCAAAAAGTGGCTCCTTAGCATTTAAAGATGAAAACGAGATCGAGGAAGACTTTGATATTATTGGACAGTTCGGGGTCGGATTTTATGCGGCATTTATCGTAGCAGATAAAGTAACCGTTGTAAGTAAAGCATTTGGTTCTGAGGAAGCTTATAAATGGGAATCTGAAGGTGCAGACGGGTATACCATTGAACCATCAGAAAAAGACCTTGTTGGAACAGAAATCACTTTACATTTAAAAGAAGATACAGAAGAAGAAACGTATAGTGAGTTTTTAGAAGAATTCCGTTTACGCGATATTATTAAGACATATTCTGACTTTATTCGTTACCCGATCAAAATGGATATTACAAAAAGTGAACCAAAAGAAGAGAATGAAGAAGAATTTGTTGAATATACAGAAGAAGAAACGATTAATAGTATGGTCCCAATTTGGCGTAAAAACAAAAGCGAATTAACAGATGAAGATTATCGAAACTTCTATCAAGAAAAACGTTACGGATTTGATGAACCATTGACACATATTCATACGTCTGTCGATGGAAATATTCGTTATGATGCGATTCTTTATATTCCTTCTACGATGCCATTTGACTTCTACTCTCCTGAATATGAAAAAGGGTTAGAGCTGTATGCAAATGGTGTACTTATTATGAATAAATGTGCCGATCTTTTACCAGATTACTTTAGTTTTGTAAAAGGAATGGTTGATTCAAGCGATTTATCGCTAAATATTTCCAGGGAAATGTTACAACATGATCGTCAATTAAAAGCGATTGAGAAAAATATTACCCGTAAAATTAAACAAGCATTGGAACGAATGTTAAAAAATGACCGTGAAAAATATGAACAGTTCTACGATGTGTTTGGTCGTCAATTAAAATATGGTGTATATGCAGACTTCGGTCAAAACAAAGATGTGTTAAAAGATTTATTACTATTTTACTCATCGACTGAGGAAAAATTAGTTAGTTTAAAAGAATATGTGGATCGTATGAAAGAAGACCAAACGACGATTTTCTATGCGACAGGTGAATCGATTGACCGAATTCATAAAATGCCACAGACAGAGGTTGTACGTGATAAAGGTTATGAAATTTTATACTTCACAGAAGACGTGGATGAATTTGCTATTCGTATGTTAATGAACTACGATGAAAAAGAATTTAAAAACGTATCTGACGGGGATCTAGATTTAGAAACAGAAGAAGAAAAACAAGAGGCAGAAAAAGAAGCAGCAGACCATAAACAACTTTTCGAAAAAATGAAGGAAATTTTAAATGGAAAAGTCGTTAATGTGAAAGCTTCTACTCGTCTTCGTTCTCATCCAGTTTGCTTCTCAACAGAAGGGGAAGTATCGATTGAAATGGAGAAAGTGATGCAACAAATGCCAGATGGGCAAGGAGTAAAAGCGAATAAAGTATTAGAAATTAATATGGATCATGATGTTTTCACAGCGTTAAAACAATCCTTTGAATCAGACGAGGAAAAATTCGCATTATATACGAACCTTTTATTTAGCCAAGCAACACTCATCGAAGGGTTACCAATTGAAGACCCGGTTGAGTTTTCCAATGATATTTGTAAAGTAATGGTGTAATATTACAAGATATAAATAACGCTAGCATGTAGAAAAGTGGGAAGTCCTCTTTTCTACATGCTAGTTTTTTTAAGGAAATAATAACGTGAATGAACATTGGTCATTCACTTTTTCTGTGCAAATATTCAAAAAACATGATAAATTATGATTATATTATGTAAATCATTTGTTCAAATGGATTCCTTTTTACATGATGCAAAAGGATGAAATGTTCAAATAGCCGTGGGGATATAGAAAGCTTATTATGTTGAGGTACATAGTAGATTTGAAAGAATTAAAGAGAGAATGGCGGGGTAGAAAAATGAAGTTGCTAAAAATCATATCACAAATTGCTCTATTATTTTGTTTTTATTACATTGGGGTATTTATCCAACAATCTCTCGGATTATTCATTCCAGGGAGTGTTATTGGACTTGTATTAATGTTTCTATGTTTAATAGGTGGTATTGTAAAAGTGAATTGGATCTCAGCTGGTGCGAGTGTCATGGTGACCCATTTAGCGTTATTTTTTATTCCAGCAACGGTTGGTATCCTAAACTATTATAAATTATTTGCTGGAAAAGGAGTGCTATTACTCGTTATTACGATCATCAGCTCGATTTTAGTAATGGGGATATCAGGCTTTGTAAGTGAAAGATTGGCGAAAAAGGGAGTGGAAAGTCATGAATGATATAATAATTGCGATTACCGCTATTATTGGAACGGTCCTTGCCTATTTGTTTTCAAGATGGCTTTATAAACGGGTGTATACACCACTTCTATTACCGGTAGCTGTATCGACATTTATCATCGTTATTTTTTTAATTGCGACGAATATATCCTATGATACATATATGATTGGTGGAGAGTGGATCCATCGTCTTTTAGGTCCTGCAGTAGTGGCACTTGCCTATCCACTATATCAAAATAGGGATGTGTTAAAAGAATTAGCTTTCCCTATAGTAGTTGGTACGTTCATTGGGGCAGTAGTAGGAATTGTTTCAGGTGTGTGGATGGCAAAGCTCGTTCGATTTGAGGAAGAATTAGTTTTTTCCATTACACCAAAGTCTGTGACGACACCGGTTGCGATGGATATAAGTGAATCATTGGGTGGCATTGATACACTATCAGCGGTATTTGTGATGGTCGCAGGGATTGCTGGTGCTATGTTTGGAACATATGTCTTTAAATGGTTCGGTTTAAAGGAGATGATTGGTCGTGGTGTTGGGTATGGTTCCGCATCACATGCCATTGGAACATCTAAAGCATTAGAAAACGGACCATTAGAAGGTTCCATTAGTACCATTGCTATGATTTTAAGTGCTATATTTGTTTCGATTATTACGCCATATTTAATTCAAATGATGATGTAGACAACGTATTTTGCAATAATAAAACGGGATTCCAAGTATATACTGAAATCCCGTCCATTTATTAGTGGCGCTTTTGTAACCATAAAATTCCTGATTTTGTTAAGCGTGGCACAAGTCCTGTTAATGATTGTTGGAACATGCTGCCAAATCCATCTGATTTTCCTAAAGAACCTAATGTTCCACGAAGTTTAATTTCCTTCGGCTTCTTCGGTGTACGTCCATTGACGACATCTGTTAAAATGGTAGCAACTTGTTCACCTTGTAATCCCGCAAGTTGTCCACTTGGAGAGTAAGTCGAGGAAACATTATCCCCAATGACATAAATATGTTCGTTGTTTGGTACTTGATAAAATTCGTTCGTCACCACTTTATTAAAACGATCTTTTTCAAAAGGCAATGCACGAACAATAGCGTGAGGTTGTACTCCGGCAGTCCAAACCGTTACATCGTTCACATAACAAATACCGTTATTACATACCCCATCTTTTTCCACGTATTCTACAACGGAATGGTGAAGTACTTCGACATCATTTTTTACAAACCAATCTGCAACATATGCTTGAATCTTTGGATCAAATGCTTTTAAAACAGATCCGCCACGGTCTAATAAACGAATATTTAAATCTGGGCGACTCTCACGAATTTCTGCCGCAACTTCAATTCCACTTAGTCCAGCTCCAACGATGGAAACTTTTCCATATGCTTTTAAGTTTCCAACGGCAGCCCCTGCTTTTCTAGCACGAGAGAAACTTTGTAGACTTTCTGTATATTTCTCTGCTCCTTCAATACCGTGATACGCATCTTCACAACCTAATGATAAGACAAGATAGTCATAAGTTAATACTTTACTCTTATCACTAAAATAAATTTCGTTTGTGTCTAAATTGATTTTTCGAACCGTTCCAAATTCATAGTGAACACGATCGTTTGTTGGATATGCTGTCCGTACATCTGTATCTGCAGCAGTTCCTGCAACAATCGTATGGAATTCCGTTTTATACGAATGGTACGGATTTTTGTCGACAAGTACAATTTGAACGTCGTCAGGCAAGTTGGCATTTATTAAGCCAGTTAAAACTTTTAAACCTCCATAGCCTCCACCTAAAATAACTAAATTTTTCATATCATAATACCCCCACTATCGATGTCTCGCACTTTTACTTAATCTAATATTAAGCGTACCAAATAACTAGTAAAAAAACTAGAAAATATTACTTAAATAATGGACAAAACAAATAAAGGGAATGTTCTGAATACTATGACCTGTACCATGCACGTATTTTTGCATCATTTGGTAATAAGAAGGCAAAAATACCTAAAATAGGCAAGGTGGCAACAATCCACATCGTCGGTTGTAAACCAATGGAATCGATCGTTGAACCGAACACGATAGAACCAATCGCTCCCATACCAAAAGCTAATCCGACGATTAGTCCAGACATCGTACCTACTTTACCAGGAACAAGCTCTTGCGCATAGACGACGGCAACGGAAAAGCTCGACATGAGTGCAAGGCCGATAATCGCTAGAAAAATAATAGCGATGACATGGTTGACAACTGGTATGAGCAAGGCGAGTGGTGCTGGAATTAAAAAAGAAAGCAGGATGACCGTTTTCTTTCCGAATCGATCTGATAAAGGTCCACCTAAAAAGGTCCCAATTGCTCCCATAAATAAAAAAGTAAAAATATATAATTGCCCTTTTGCAATCGATAAGTGATAACGATCCATTGCAAAAAATATGTAAAAGTTCGCCATTGCATTATGGTACCAGGAGCGAGCAAACACAATAAAAATTAATACGATAATGGCGTTGCGCAGTGCTTTTTTTGGTGCCTTTTTTTCGATGGTGCTAGTTGTCGCTTTACGTTCCGCTATTTTGGATAACTGTTTCTTATACCATGTTGCGACATAATATAAAATAATCACTGCCATCGCTGCAATAAAGGTAAACCAAATGGATCCGAATTGGCCTAAAGGAACAAGGATTAATGCTGTAATTAATGGCGCTAATGCTTGCCCGGCATTTCCTCCTACTTGGAAAATACCTTGTGCAAGCCCTCTCCGTGGTCCCGCTGCTAAATAAGCTACTCTGGAACCTTCCGGGTGAAACGTTGCAGAACCAATTCCAATAAAAATAACACTAATAAGGATCGTAAGGAAGTTTGGTGCGAGTGCCAGTCCTAACATACCGAGCATACTACTCGTTAAGCCGATAGGAAGTGCATAAGGTAGCGGGTTTTTGTCTGTATACATTCCTATTATCGGTTGCATCACAGAAGCGACCATATTTAAGGTAAAGGCAATGAGTCCAAGTTGTGTGAATGTGAGACCTAATGATTTTTCCAAAATAGGAAACATTGCTGGAATAACAGCCTGTAACGAATCATTCAATAAATGACAAAGACTAATTAAAAATAAGATAGAGTAGACAGTAGCATTGTCTGCTTGTCCAACATGTTGTTGTTTCTTTGCAATTGTACTCATACATAGCCTCATTTCTTTTTAGATGTATATCTATCTTACCTTATTCCTCATTTTTCGTGAAGAATAGTAAAAAGGTACTTCATGTTTTTTCATAGAAGACGATATAAATAATGGAGCCTTTTTTAGTGGAAGTGGGAGGTAATGGAATGGATAAAACATCCGTCATAGGTGTCATATTAGGAGTTATTGCGATCGGGGTCGGAATGATTTTAAAGGGAATTTCCTTTGAAGCTTTATTAAATCCAGCTGCATTTTTAATTATTATTTTTGGGACGATTGCAGCTGTACTTATAGCATTTCCAACTCGTGTTATTACAAACATACCGAGTTTGTTTAAAATTTTATTTGTAGATCAGCAAAAATATGATGAAAAGGAATTAATAGTAACATTTACAAATTGGGCAGAAGTGACAAGACGAGAAGGTATTTTGTCTTTAGAAAAAGAAGTAGAACAGATTGATGACCCTTTTTTACAGTCAGGTATACAAATGGCTACAGATGGTCAGACACCTGACTTTATTGAAGCGGTTTTAATGGGGAAAATTGTTGCGATGGAAAGACGGCACGAAGAAGGTGCGGCTGTTTTTACACAAGCAGGAACATATGCCCCCACATTAGGGGTATTAGGTGCGGTTGTTGGATTGATCGCAGCGTTAGGTAATATGGATAATATGGATGTACTTGGGGCAGCAATTTCAGCCGCATTTATCGCGACATTATTCGGTATTTTTACAGGGTATGTATTATGGCACCCTTTTGCCAATAAACTTCGTGAAAAATCAAAGCACGAAGTATTAATGAAAGAAATGATGGTCGAGGGGATTCTTGCGATTACTGCTGGAGAATCACCTGCTGTGATTAAAGATAAATTAAGTTCGTTTTTATCAACGAAAGAAACAATTGCTTTAGAACAATATTTAGAAAGCAAGGTGAAAGAGAGTGAAGTGGAAACGGAAGGATAAACGAGAAGAAAAAATGGATGAATCGTGGCTCCTCCCGTATGCCGATATGTTAACATTGCTTCTTGCATTATTCATTGTTCTATTTGCGATGAGCGAGGTAGATGCAAAAAAGTTTAAACAATTAGCCTCTTTTTTTGAATCGGAATTTACGAGTGGAGAAGGAATCGTAGATCATAATACTTCTATCATTTCAGAAAAGGAATCGAAAGAGGAAAAAGAAGTAGCACGGGAAGAGGATGCGAATACATCTGAGCAAAAAGCAGAATATGAGTATTTACGAGATATACAACAACATATGGATGCTTATATTAAAGACAATGATTTAATAGATGTAATTGGGACGAAATTAACGGCAGAAGGTTTGTACATTACTATTCGAACAGATATTACTTTTGACTCTGGTAGTGCACAGGTGAAATCTAGTGGGAAAAAGATTGCTAAGGAAATCTCCCCTATTTTAGACACGGAGCCTCCACATGAAATCGTCATTAATGGGCATGCAGACGATCGGCCAATGCATAATGAGCAATTTGCTTCGAATTGGGAACTGAGTTCAATGCGCGCGATTCAGTTTATGTATTTATTGTTAGAAGAAACGGAAATGGATCCGAAATACTTTAGTGCACGTGGATATGGAGAACACCAACCAATTGTTCCGAATACGTCTGAAGAAAATCGAGCACAAAATAGGCGGGTGGAATTATTAATCGAGCCAAATTATACGTTGGATGAATCATGGATGGACGAAGTAGAATAAACAACAGAATAACACATTGCATGGAACGAAGCGGCATTCATACGGCATGATTTGTTCCGTGCTTTTTATGAGGAGGTATTATAGCAACGACGAAGGAATGAAACATGATGGAATCAAGCCCCACGAGCAGTATGTACTTTAATGGTAAAAGCGAACGGTTACATCTCATATTTCCAATTTCCTTCATTTCATCTTCATTTGAATTGTGCTATGATAGGAAAGAATAAGATACGAAAAAGAGGGTAATCATGAAGAAATCAATTTATAGTCTCACTTTTGAAGAGTTGACAGACTGGTTAGTGGAACACGGAGAAAAGAAATTTAGAGGCGCCCAAGTGTGGGACTGGTTATATAAAAAACGGATTGAAGCATTCTCAGAAATGGGAAACGTAAATAAGGAATGTAGACAATTATTAGAAGACCATTTTGTGATTCATTCTATGGAAGAAGAATTAGTACAAGAGTCTGCAGATGGTACAATTAAATTTTTATTTAAATTAAAAGATGGTAACTTAATTGAAACCGTGTTAATGAAACATTATTACGGTTATTCGGTTTGTGTCACGACACAAGTTGGTTGTAATATTGGTTGTACATTTTGTGCTAGTGGTATTTTATCAAAAAGCCGTGATTTAGTTGCAGGTGAAATCGTGGAGCAAATCGTAAATGTTCAAAAATTACTAGATAAACGAGGAAAAGACGAGCGTGTCAGTCATATCGTTGTCATGGGGATTGGAGAACCATTTGATAACTTCGATAACTTAGTTAATTTCCTTTCTATCGTGAATGATCAAAAAGGGCTTTCGATTGGTGCTCGCCATATTACCGTTTCTACAAGTGGATTAGCACATAAAATTTACGAATATGCAGACCTCGGTATTCAAGTGAATTTAGCTATTTCCTTGCATGCACCGAATGATGAACTACGAACGAGCATTATGAAAATAAATCGTGCGTTTCCAATTGAAAAATTAATGAAAGCAATCGACTATTATTTAGAAAAATTAAATCGCCGCATTACGTTTGAATATATTATGTTAAACGATGTGAATGATCAACCTGAACATGCATATGAACTTGCAGCATTATTACGTAATAAGCGTCATCTATCCTATGTGAATTTAATCCCGTATAATCCTGTAAGTGAGCATATTCAATATGAAAGAAGCTCGAATGAAAACATTCAGAAGTTTGAGGAGATTTTAAAAGCAAAAGGAATTAATTGTGGGGTTCGCTTAGAACAAGGAACAGATATTGATGCTGCATGTGGTCAGTTACGAAGTAAACAGTTAAATAAATAAAAAAGCCGACTAAT